>NZ_JBFAQR010000028.1:0-86040 GCF_040678815.1 Kitasatospora sp. NPDC049285
CTCGCCGCTACCTGCCCGAGGCCAGCATGGAGAAGATCTACCCCGACAACCCCGGCCTCGACGAACTCCCGTCTACTTCATGACCGTTGGCGCACCACCACTACACCACCCCACGGGACACGACCCAGTGTTGCCGGTGCTGTTCGCCAGATCACGCGACTTTCGCCGGCCGTCCGCCCCAGCGGAGACCCTTCTCGCTGCGGATGCGCGCGCGTTCGCGGCGTTGGGCGGCCAGGACGTCGGGGTGGCGGGCGTTGGTGTTGCGCCAGTGCAGGTAGGCGTGCAGGGCCCGGGTCTGGACGGTGTGGTTGCGGTGGTTGGAGTTGGCGATCGTGAACTGCCGCAGCGGTCCGAAGTGAGCCTCGATGGGGTTGGCCCAGGACGCGTAGGTCGGGGTGAAGCACAGCTCGACACGGTTCTTCTTGGACCAGCGCCGGATCTGTTCGCCCTTGTGGGCGGAGAGGTTGTCCAGGATGACGTAGATCGGGGCGCCGTCCGGGCGAGCCGCGCGGATCGATCTGGGCGCGGCCAGGGTGTTCGCGGCGCCCTTCTTGCGGCGGTTGACGCCCCACAGGGTGTCGTCGCCGACGGAGTAGCAGCCGTGGAAGTAGCGGACGCCGTGGGTGCGGCGGTAGGTCGCGGGGTGCCGTTCGGGGTGACCTGCGGGCGCCCAGCCCGAGCCAGTGGTGGGGCGGATGCCGAGCGGTCCGAACTCGTCGAACGCGAACACGCGATCGGGGAAGCGGTCCAGGACATGATCGATACGGTCGAGCTTGGCGTCGCGCTCGGGGTCGGGCGACTCCTTCCAGGTCTTGGTGCGTTGGAAGGTGATGTTGCGTCGGGTGAGCAGCCGCCGTAACGCTTCGCGGCCGATGCGGATCACGCGCCCGTGAACCTTGCGCAGGTAGGCGGTGAGTTTGCGGATGGACCAACGGGTGAAGGGCTGGCCGAGCTTGGTCGGGCGGGTGGTGGCCGTCTGGACGACGAAATCCTCGTCGTCAGGACTGAGCAGGCGGGGACGGCCTCCCGCCCAGCGAGGGTCCAGGCAGGCCAAGCCGATCTCGTTGAACCGGTGGATCACGTCGCGGACGGTGTCCTCGTCGGCCTGCACCAGTTGGGCGATCACCGGGACCCGGTTCCCGCCGGCCGAGGCGAGCAGCATCATCGCGCGCCGGAACCGCACCGAACTGGTGCTGCCCCGGCGCACGATTTGCTGCAGCTTCTGCCCCTCCTGGTCGGTCAACCTGCGCACACGGACAGGCTCTGCCACCACACCCCCAACAGTCGGATCGACGAACGACACCGCACATCCAACCGCCGTGAACTCCGACCCGGCGAACCTATGTGGTCACGGCACTAGTGCGGCTTCATGGGGTTCGAGATCGCGGATCCAGGGAGGTCCGTCAAGGCGGCGGATCGACACCCGGGCCGGGTTGAACAAAGCAGCGAAACGGTAACGCGTAAGGGTCAAAACCGGCCGCGCCTACTACACGGCGGGGAGAGCCGGACGGGCCTTCACCGCTCGACCCCGCAAGCGCGCCCTCTCTGACCTGCGGAGAGTGGTGAAGTGGTGAAGTTGTATGTATTCCCGTAACACTATAAGAACTTCTATAGGGAATACGGGTTTCTTCTCCACTTCACCACTTCACCACCCGGCCCCTCGCGCTGTTCCGGGCGACCGGCCGCCTGCAATCCCCGATGTCGTGCTCGAATCGCTGTGCGGCCGTCTGCGGGCGCAAAAAGCCCCCGCTGGACCAAGTGGGCCAGGCGGGGGCGGGCGTCCAGGAGGCCTTCAGGGGCTTTCTTGCGGCCGTTGGATATTAGAGGTCCTAGAGATCTGCTGCGGTCATATCGGCCCATTCGATGACGCAGCGATCACGGCCCGCGAAACGCTTGCCCCGTTCGCCTCGGCTGACGGTCACGCGGTCGATGGCTAGCTTCAGCCTGTCGCGCTGTCCTGCGACGTTGTCGCCTCCCCATGCTGCCCGCAGAATCTCGCCGTCCAACAGTGGAGAGATGTCGACAGTCGGGGTCGGCATTCGAGCCAAGTCAGCGCGCAAGCCATCGATTCGGCCTCGCAGACGCCCGGCAAGGCGGTTGTACCGCTCGATCGCGTCAGCCCCGGTGAACTCGCCTCGCAGGTAGCGGGCGTCTTCGAGATCAGCCAGGCGGGCGCTCTCTTCGCTGATCTCTGCCTCTATCGCATCCCGCTTAGCGAACACCTCGGGGTCCTGTCGCTGAACCCATCGGGCTGCAATGGCGACCAGCAACGGGTCATCAGGCTCCAGGGCCGGAAGGCGGCTCAGGAACGAGTCGGTCACAAAGCCGTCGAGACTTTCCACCCGCGCTGTGACGCCCGAGCATCCTCGGCCCATGCGCTTGTTGGCGCAGACATAGGAGGTGCCCGACTGACTCATCGGTGACTCGCAGAGCGCGCAACGGGCAAGGCCGGTCAGGAGCGCGGTGCCTTGCTTGTGGCCGTGTCGTTTACCGGCGAGCGGGAACGTGCGGGACTCCAGTTGCCGAATGATCAGTTCGCGCTCACCAGGGGTGATGATGCCCGTGCCTATGCTGACGGTGTCCAGCGTCTCAGGATCGCGGTAGGGCACAACTCGACTGCTGTACTTGCGAGTTCCGTCCGCCGCTTCCGTGTACTCCGTCTGCGGCATGAGGCCAGCGAAAGCAGGGGATCGGAGAAGCTGCATGACGCTGGAGGAGCTCCACTTGCCGCCGCGCGGGGACTCAATCTCGTGCTCGTTGAGGAAGCGGGCGACGTGCACCAGCGCCTTGCCTGACAGCGCCTCATCGGCGATCAGCCGGGCGTATACGGCGGTCTCCGGGTCGTGCACCAGCTTCTTCGTCTCGGGATCCACCGCCAGGCCGTACGGCGGCTGACCGCCGATCCACTGGCCCCTCTGGCGAAGGAAGCGCTTGGCGCTGCTCACGCGAGTGCCGATGTTGCGGGACTCCGAGCGTGCCAGCTCAGCGAGCAGGGCAATCGTCACCCGGGCGCTGTCGTTGGCCGTGTCGAGACCATCCATCACGGAGACAAGCCGTCCGCCTGCGCGTCCGATGGCATCCAGCGCGGTGCCGACTTCGCCAATTCCCTTGCGGGACAGGCGATCCAGCTTCCAGACCAGCAGGACGCCGACGACGCCGGACGTGACAGCGGTAAGCGCTGCATCGAAGCCCTTGCGGCTCACGTCCTTGTACCCGCTGCGCCCCCGGTCGATGTGGACCTTGCGGACGGTCAGCCCGTTCCGCTCAGCCCAAGCTCGGCAGTCGGCCTCTTGGCGGTCGATCGCGGTCTTGCCGTCCCGGTCTAGCGAGAGGCGAAGGTACAGGTCACAGATCGTGTGGTGGTGCACGGGATGATTCTCCCCTGGAGTGCCTTTAATGGTTCAGGACATCCAGAAGTCCGCGATCACGATCTTGCCGCGGAAATCCACCAGCGACAGGTCCTTGCCCCCGGTGTTCAACCATCCGCCCTTACCCACCAGCTCGGGGGCCCGGACACGCGCACGAGAAGTCATGCCCCCATCCAACCTCATGGGGCGGCCGGAGCATTCCGCCGAGCTCGGTCCCAGGTGCCCCCTGCCGTCGGAGCTGACGCCGCACCGTCGCCGAGTACGGCCACCGCGCTCACGCGGTGGCCGCGCGGGCGGCGCTGGACAGCACGATCTCCTGGGCGACCGGGAGCGGGATGCCGGCCGGTGCGAAGAGGGCTCGGGTGATGGCGATCGCGGCGACGATGCTGGTCCCGCGCTCGGCGAGGAGAGCCTGGGTGGCCTCCATGCCCTCGGCGGCGAGGACGGGGCGGCACTCCTCGACCAGGGCGGTCCTCCGGGCGGCGGTCTCGGGCGGGAGGGTCGTGAGGTTCTCGAACACGGGGGTGCCCTTCTGTCCTGGTGTCAGCCGCATTGTGACGGATCATCAGGAGGTCGGCCGGGGGTTCGGGGAAGTGCGCCCGCGGGTGTGAGCCGTCATGGTCTTCCCCGCGCGCGGTCGGGCCGGGCAGAGTGCCGGGTGTGATGTCGCTGATCTTCGTTGCGCCGCTGGTGTGCTGGCTGCTGGCCGCGGGGCCCGGGCGGGTGCGGTGGGTGGTGGGGGCGCTGCTGGCGGGGTGTGCGGCGGTGCAGGTGGTGGCGGTGGGCGGATGGGCGTTGGCGGAGGTGCGGCTGACGGTGGTGCTGGTGGCGGGGATCGCGGTCGGACCGGTGGTGTTCTGCGGGCTGGTGGCCGGACGGCCGGGGGCCCATGCCGGGGCGCGGCGGCTGACCGGGACGGCGCTGGTGTCGCTCTGCGCGGTGCTGATGAGCACGTCGAGCGCGCTGATCGCCCTGCTGCTGCTGGCGGAGGGGCCGAAGGCGTGGGTGCCCTCGGCGGACGAACTGCCGGCGCTGCCCGCGGGACTGACCGTCGCGGCCGACCACGATCGCGGCTGCGGCGGCGGCTCCTCGACCTACTGCTCGCGCGACCTCGACATCCGCGGCGTGGCCGACGCGTCCCCCGACGAGACCGTCAGCAGGCTGCACGACCACCTGACCGCGTCCGGCTGGCGGCTGGCCCCGGACGACGACGGCGGGTGGTCCGGCTGCCGGGACGTCCGCCTGCTGCTCGACCGGGGCCGGCTCTGCCTGTCGCTGATAGGCACGCCAACCGGTGCCCGGGTGTCGCTGGAGACCGCCGACACCTGGTGGTAGCGGCCGCGGCTCAGCCGCAGTCGCGAATCAGCTCCAGCGCCTCGTCGAGGACGGCGATCTCGTCCGTCGTGAGGGTCGGGTTGGCGGCGCGCAGGGTGCGGGCCTCGGTGAGGTGGTGGTCGGTGAGCGGGGGGAGGCCGCGCAGCAGGGGGACCAGGAGGGGGCGGGCGAGGGCGGCGACCGCGGGCATGGAGAGGACGGCCTGGGCGAGGATGACGGCGGTCATCGCGTCGTCGAGGCCGGGCTCGCCCTCCGCCGCGGTGAACCAGTCGATGACGACCGGGCCGTGGGCGGTGAGCAGGACGTTCTCGGGGTGCAGGTCGAGGTGGAGCACCCGGTGCGCCGGGTCGGCGGCGGACCGCGGCGGGATCTCGTGCAGCCGGCGCAGCAGGGAGGCGAGCAGCGCGCCGGCGTCGCCCGGGCCGAGCGTCCCGGCGAACAGCGCGTCGGCCATGGTCGGGCCGCTGAGACGCTCCATCACCAGGTCGGCGGCGTGGTCGGCGGGCCAGACCGCGGGCACGGGGTAGCCGTGCTCGGCGACGTGGGCCATCACCTCGGCCTCGCCGCGCGCGTCCAGGCCGTCCCGGTAGCGGCGCAGCACCCGCCCGTCGGCCAGCGCGTACACGTCCGCGGTCCGGCCGGTGCCCAGCAGTTCGCCGATCTCCATTCGGCGAACCTACTGGCGGCGGAAGATCAGTGGAAGACCGGACTGATGAATGATCAGAAAAGCAATCGCGCAGGTGCAGTGCGGCGCGCGACAATGCGCGGATGTTCGCCTACGTACCCGAGCCGGACACCCAGGCGCCGCCGCGCGTCACCGCACTCGCCGCGGGCCGCCCGGTCGCCGCGGTCTGGCGCAACGAACTCGGCGGCGTGACCTACCGGTTGGGCGAAGGACCGGGCCGCCGGTTCGCCAAGTGGGCCCCGGCCGGCAGCGGCGCCGACCTCGCCGCCGAGGCCGAACGGCTGCGCTGGGCCCGGCCCTTCACCGCCGTCCCCGAGGTGCTCGAGCAGGGCGCGGACCAGGACGGCAGCTGGCTGCTCACCGCCGGGCTGCCCGGCGAGAGCGCGGTGGCCGAGCGGTTCCGGCGCGACCCGGCGACCGCGGTGCGCGCGATCGGCGAGGGCCTGCGCGCCTTCCACGAGGCGCTCCCCGCCGCGCACTGCCCCTACGACTGGTCGGCCGAGCGCCGCGTCGCCCGCGCCGCCGAACTGCGCCGCGACCCCGCCGACTGGCACCCGGACCTGCGCCACCTCGGCACGGTCGAGCACGCGCTGGCCCGGCTCGCCGACGTCCCGCCGCCCGACCACCCGCCGGTGGTCTGCCACGGCGACGCCTGCGCCCCGAACACCCTGGTCGCGGCGGACGGCCGCCCGGGCGGCCACGTCGACCTGGGCGCGCTCGGGGTCGCCGACCGCTGGGCGGACCTGGCGGTCGCCTCGTGGAGCACGGTGTGGAACTACGGCCCCGGCTGGGAGCGTCCCCTGCTGGAGGCGTACGGGGTCGAGGAGGACCACGAACGCCTGGCGTACTACCGCCTGTTGTGGGACCTGACGTAGTGCCGACCGCGAGGCCCGGGCGCGCCGGTGGCACCATGGCGGTGACCGTTTGACGGTGAGTCGGCACGGATGCGAGGGAGTCGCGGCAATGGGTCGGAAGTTCGTGGTCAGGGAGAAGCTGTTCTCGATCGGGGACGACTACTGGATCGAGGACGCCGACGGGGAGAAGGCGTACCTGGTCGACGGCAAGGTGCTGCGCATCCGCGACACCTTCGAGCTGCAGGACGTCGAGGGCAACAAGGTCGCCACCATCCGGGAGAAGGTGCTGACCGTCCGCGACGCGATGAAGATCGAGAACGCCGACGGCGACGTGGTCGCGACCGTCCGCAAGAAGCTGTTCACGCCGTTCCACGACAAGTACCACGTGGAGCTGGAGGCCGGCGGCGAGTTCGAGGTGCACGGCGACCTGATCGACAAGGAGTACACCGTCAACTCCGACGGGCACCGGATCGCCGAGATCTCCCGCAAGTGGTTCGCGATCCGAGACACCTTCGGTGTGGAGATCGAGGACGGCGCCGACGTCCCGCTGGTGCTGGCGATCGCGGTCTGCCTGGACCGCCTGGTCGAGCACAACGACTGAGCCACGGCCGCCTCGCCGCCCGCCCCGGTGCGCTATGTTGCCGATCCGCAGCGCGAGCTGCGGGCGAACGGCACGGACACCGAAGGGGCGGGCGGATGAGCGACATCCTGGACCAGCTGGGCAGGGCGGCGGCGTACGGCGCGGTCGGGCTGGTCCTGCTGCTGCTCGGCGTCTGGCTGGTCGACCTGCTGACGCCCGGCAAGCTCGGCCGGCAGATCTGGGTGGAGCGCAACCGCAACGCCTCGGTGGTGCTCAGCTCCGCGCTGCTGTCGATCGGCGCGATCGTCTTCACCGCGGTGATCTCCACCTACCAGGAGTTCGGCAAGGGCCTGGCGGCGGCCGGGGTCTTCGGCCTGTTCGGGCTGGTGCTGATGGCCGTCTCGTTCTGGGCGATCGACCTGTTCACCCCGGGCCGGCTCGGCGAGGTGCTGGTCGACCCGGAGCCGCACCCGGCGGTCTGGGTCACCGCCTCCACCAACCTCGCCGTCGCGGCGATCGTCTCCGCCGCCATCTACTGACCGGCCGCCGGCCGGGTCAGCCCGCCGCCAGCCGCTCGCTCAGCCGGGTCTTCGCGGCGGGCCACTCGGCGGCCAGCATCGAGAAGTACACGGTGTCCCGCCAGCTGCCGTCCGGCCGCCGCCTGGCGCGCCGGAAGGTGCCCTCGTAGGACGCCCCGAGCCGGCGGATCGCGTTCTGCGAGCGCTCGTTGAGGTGGTCGGTCTTCCAGCTCACCCGGCCCATGGCGAGCTCCTCGAAGGCGTGCTCCAGCAGCAGCAGCTTCGACTCGGTGTTCACCGCCGAGCGCCACAGCGAGCGCCGGTACCAGGTGCCGCCGATCTCCACCTGCTCGTCCGCCGCACTGGCGTCGAAGTAGCAGGTCACCCCGATCGCCCGGTCCTCCACCCGCGAGACCACCGCGAACGGGGTGCAGCTGCGGTCGGCGAGCCGCGCGTCGATCACCTCGGCCATCTCGTCGAGGGTGCGCGGCAGCGGCACCGGCACCCAGCGCCACACCTCCTCGTCCCCGCCGCCGGCCTCGAACAGGTCGGGCACGTGCGCACGGGTCAGCGGCTCCAGCCGGACGTGGCGGCCGGTCAGGACAATGGGGGCGGGAAGCTTCGCGGTCATGCGCCCCACCGTAGGGCGGTCATTGCACTAGGCGCAAGCGATATCTGCACTAGTGCAAACATTCGCGGGCATGGAAAAGGCCCGGCGCCGCCGGAGTGAACCAGCGGCGCCGGGCCTCTCCCCGACCTTCTACAGGAAGGAGTTGACCTGGATCGTCTCGGTCCGGCCGGGGCCGACGCCGATCGCCGAGATCGGGGCGCCCGACATCTCCTCCAGCGCCTTCACGTACGCCTGCGCGTTCTTCGGCAGCTCCTCGAAGGTCTTCGCCTTCGAGATGTCCTCGCTCCAGCCCGGCAGGTTCTCGTAGATCGGCTTCGCGTGGTGGAAGTCCGACTGGTTGTACGGGAGCTCCTCGACCCGGCGGCCGTCGATCTCGTACGCCACGCAGACCGGGATCTGCTCCCAGCCGGTCAGCACGTCCAGCTTGGTCAGGAAGAAGTCGGTCAGGCCGTTGACCCGGGTCGCGTAGCGCGCGATCACCGCGTCGAACCAGCCGCAGCGCCGGTCGCGGCCGGTGGTGACGCCGCGCTCGCCGCCGATCCGGCGCAGCGCGTCGCCGTCGGCGTCCAGCAGCTCGGTCGGGAACGGGCCCGAGCCGACGCGGGTGGTGTAGGCCTTGAGGATGCCGATCACCCGGTCGATCTTGGTCGGGCCGATGCCCGAGCCGGTGCAGGCGCCGCCCGAGGTCGGGTTGGACGAGGTGACGAACGGGTACGTCCCGTGGTCCACGTCCAGCAGCGTGCCCTGGCCGCCCTCGAGCAGCACGACCTTGCCGGCCTTCAGCGCCTCGTCCAGCACCAGCGTGGTGTCCGCCAGGTACGGCTTGACCTTGTCGGCGTAGCCCAGGTACTCCTCGAGCACCAGCTCGGCCGGGATCGCACGGCGGTTGTACAGCTTGACCAGGATCTGGTTCTTGTCGTGCAGCGCCGCCTCGATCTTCTGGCGCAGGATCGACTCGTCGAACAGGTCCTGGACCCGGATGCCCACGCGGTTGATCTTGTCCGCGTAGGTCGGGCCGATGCCGCGACCGGTGGTGCCGATCCGGCGCTTGCCGAGGAAGCGCTCGGTGACCTTGTCCAGCGTCCGGTGGTACGGGGTGATCAGGTGCGCGTTGCCCGAGATCAGCAGCTTGGAGGTGTCGATCCCGCGCTCGTCCAACCCCTTCAGCTCGGCGAGCAGCACGCCCGGGTCGATCACCACGCCGTTACCGATCACCGGTACGACGTTCGGGCTGAGGATGCCGGAAGGCAGCAGGTGCAGGGCATACTTCTGGTCGCCGATGACCACCGTGTGACCGGCGTTGTTGCCGCCCTGGTAGCGGACGACGTAGTCGACGGAGCCGCCGAGGAGGTCCGTGGCCTTCCCCTTGCCCTCGTCTCCCCACTGGGCGCCCACGAGCACGAGTGCCGGCACAGGCGTACACCCCTTCCGGTTGGGGCATCCTGCGTAGACCGCAGTCTGGCCCGAGATAGACGAAGCCCCTGGCGCAATAGCGCAAGGGGCTCTTGCACCGAGAGATTACCTGAGGAAGGACCGGTCGTGTCGTCGCTGTCCACGCCCGTATCCCGTCCCCCGGACGCGCACAGCCCCGGGCCGCTGCTGCTGTTGCTGGACCCGGCGGCCAAGGAGGCGGACGGCGAGTCGGTGCGGATCGCCAAGGACGTGCTCTGCGCGGGGGCCGACGCGAAGGTCGCGCTGCCCGAGAGCCCGGCCGAACTCGACCGGGTGCTGGCGCACCGCGGACGGCGCCGCGCGGTGGTGATCGGATCCGACCTCGCGCTCCAGCGGGTGCTGCAGGCCCTGCACCGGCAACGAGAGTTGGCGGACGATCCGGTCGGCGTGGTCCCCGTCGGCGGCCCGCTCGCCACCGCCGCCACCCGCTCCCTGGGCGTCCCCGCCGAACCGGTCGCCGCGGCCCGCGCGGTGCTCGGCGGCAGCGCCCGCGTCCATGACCTGCTGCTGGACGACGAGGGCGGCGTGGTGCTCGCCGAGGTCCGTTTCAACGGCCCGCGGCAGGGCCGAACGGGTGGCTGGCGTTCGCTATGGGCGAAACTGGCTGCGGCCGAGCAGGCGAGCCCCACCTGTGCGGAGGAACTGCGCATCGAGGTCGACGGCCGGCTGCTGGCCGACGTCCACCAGAGCGTGCGCGAACTGCGGGTCGCCATGGTCGACGGCGCGCTCGAACTCGCCCTCGACCTGGACGGCCGCCCGCAGCGCCACCGGGCCGGCCGGCTCACCGTGGTGGGCAGCGGCTTCGGCTACGAGGCGGACGGCTGCCCGGTCGGGCCGGTCCGCCGGCGCACCTGGACGGTCGGCGCGGGGGCCTGGCGGCTGCTGCTGCCCGCCGGGTGAGCAGGCTCACGTTCCGGCCGGCCGTCCACTGTGCGAAGCCCTGATGACAAGGGCGCGAACCGGGTCGCCGGTTGTGCGAAAACCTGGTAAGGGGCGCACTCTACGCGCGTACGCCGAGGCTGCCATCAGGCCTTTCCCCCCACCTGCCCTAGACTCGAAGACGTGCCACGTGGTGACGGACGACTCAACCACGATCTTCTTCCCGGCGAGAAAGGCCCCCAGGACGCTTGCGGCGTCTTCGGTGTCTGGGCTCCCGGCGAGGAGGTCGCAAAGCTCACGTACTTCGGCCTCTATGCCCTGCAGCACCGCGGACAGGAATCCGCGGGCATCGCAGTGAGCAACGGGTCCCAGATTCTGGTCTTCAAGGACATGGGACTCGTCTCCCAGGTCTTCGACGAGACCTCGCTGGGATCCCTGCACGGGCATATCGCCGTCGGACATGCCCGCTACTCGACCACCGGGTCCTCGGTCTGGGAGAACGCCCAGCCGACCTTCCGGGCGACCGTGCACGGTTCGCTGGCCCTCGGGCACAACGGAAACCTGGTCAACACCGCCGAACTGGCGGCGATGGTCGCCGAACTGCCCGGCGAGGAGCACGTCTCCCGCTCCGGGCGGACCGCGGCGACCAACGACACCGACCTGCTGACCGCCCTGCTGGCCGGCCACCCGGACCTCACCATCGAGGAGACGGCCCGGAAGGTCCTGCCGGACGTCAAGGGCGCCTTCTCGCTGGTCTTCATGGACGAGCACACGCTCTACGCCGCCCGCGACCCGCAGGGCATCCGCCCGCTGGTGCTCGGCCGGATCGAGCGCGGCTGGGTGGTCGCCTCCGAGACCTCGGCCCTCGACATCGTCGGCGCCAGCTTCATCCGCGAGGTGGAGCCCGGCGAGCTGATCGCCATCGACGAGAACGGCATGCGCACCTCGCGCTTCGCCGAGGCCAAGCCCAAGGGCTGCGTCTTCGAGTACGTCTACCTGGCCCGCCCGGACACCACCATCGCCGGCCGCAACGTGCACCTCTCCCGCGTGGAGATGGGCCGCAAGCTGGCCGCCGAGGCCCCGGCCGACGCCGACCTGGTGATAGCGACCCCGGAGTCCGGCACCCCCGCCGCGATCGGCTACGCGGAGGCCAGCGGCATCCCGTTCGGCGCCGGCCTGGTGAAGAACGCCTACGTCGGGCGCACCTTCATCCAGCCCAACCAGACCATCCGCCAGCTCGGCATCCGGCTCAAGCTCAACCCGCTCAAGGAAGTCATCCGGGGCAAGCGCCTGGTGGTCGTGGACGACTCGATCGTCCGCGGCAACACCCAGCGCGCGCTGGTCCGGATGCTGCGCGAGGCGGGCGCCGCCGAGGTGCACATCCGGATCTCCTCGCCGCCGGTGAAGTGGCCGTGCTTCTTCGGCATCGACTTCGCCACCCGCGCCGAGCTGATCGCCAACGGCCTCTCGGTCGAGGAGATCGGCCGCTCGCTGGGCGCCGACTCGCTCGCCTACATCTCCATCGACGGGATGATCGAGGCCACCAAGCAGCCCAAGGACAAGCTCTGCCGGGCCTGCTTCGACGGCGAGTACCCGATGGAGCTGCCCGACCCGGCACTCCTCGGCAAGCTGCTGCTGGAGGCGGAGATCGCCGGCGGCCAGGCCAAGCCGGCCGTCCGCGGCGGCAAGCAGACCAGCGACCTCGACGGCGTGCAGTCGCTCCTGGGTGGCGCGGGCGCGGCGGACGCGCTGCGACGCCCGTAAACGTGCGAGCCGCCCCCGGCTGAGGCCGGGGGCGGCGGTACCACCACTTCGAAAGGGCCACACCAGGTGACCAGCAACGAGACCGGGGCGACCTACGCCGCCGCGGGTGTCGACATCGAGGCCGGCGACCGCGCCGTCGAGCTGATGAAGCAGTGGGTGAAGAAGGCCGACCGCCCCGAGGTGGTCGGCGGCCTCGGCGGCTTCGCCGGGCTGTTCGACGCCTCCGCCTTCAAGCGCTACGAGCGCCCGCTGCTGGCCACCGCCACCGACGGCGTCGGCACCAAGGTCGCCATCGCGCAGGCCATGGACAAGCACGACACCATCGGCCACGACCTGGTCGGCATGGTCGTCGACGACCTCGTGGTGTGCGGCGCCGAGCCGCTCTTCATGACCGACTACATCTGCGTCGGCAAGGTCGTCCCGGAGCGGGTCGCCGCCATCGTCAAGGGCATCGCCGAGGGCTGCACGCTGGCCGGCTGCGCGCTGGTCGGCGGCGAGACCGCCGAGCACCCCGGCCTGCTCGGCCCGGACGAGTACGACGTCGCGGGCGCCGGCACCGGCGTGGTGGAGGCCGACGCGCTGCTCGGCGCCGACCGGGTCCGGGCCGGCGACGTGGTGATCGCGATGGCCGCCTCCGGCCTGCACTCCAACGGCTACTCGCTGGTGCGCCACGTGCTGCTGAACCAGGCCGGCTGGAGCCTCGACCGCCAGGTCGAGGAGTTCGGCCGCACCCTCGGCGAGGAGCTGCTGGAGCCGACCCGGATCTACACCCTGGACTGCCTGGCGCTGACCCGGGCCACCGAGATCCACGCCTTCTCGCACGTCACCGGCGGCGGCCTGGCCGCCAACCTGGCCCGGGTCATCCCGGACCACCTGCACGCCCGCCTCGACCGCGGCACCTGGAGCCCGCTGCCGGTCTTCCGGACCGTCGCCAAGGTCGGCGCGATGCAGACCCTGGAGATCGAGAAGACCCTCAACATGGGCGTCGGCATGGTCGCCGTCGTCCCGCCGGAGTCGGTCGACGTGGTCCTCGCCATCCTGGAGGACCGCGACGTCGAGGCCTGGCTGCTGGGCGACATCGTGGACCGCACCGACGAGCACGACGGCGGCGCCGCGCTGTACAACGACTACGAGGGCTTCACCCGCTGACACCCCGACGCGACGGCCCCGCTCCGGCGGGGCCTTTCGCGTCCCGGGCGGACACCCGGCCGCGGGCACGCCGAAGACCGGCCCGGCGCTCACGGGGAGCACCGGACCGGTCCGGTCGAAGAACGTTACGCCCGACGCCGCGAGGGACCGCTGTCCGCGTCCTCGTCGTCGTCCTCGTCGTCGTACAGATCCGCGTACGCCGCGTAGGGGTCGTCCTCGTCGTCGTCGTCCTCGATCGGCTCCGGCTCGATCGCGGTGGACGGAGATACGCCCAGCTCGTGAGACAGACGGTTTGCGTCGAACCCGCCGCTGTTGTACTTCAGCTCGCGGGCGACCTTCGTCTGCTTGGCCTTGGCCCGGCCGCGCCCCATGGGTCGACCCCCTCAACGGTGGGGCTCACGGCCCCGAGTCTGACACGTGTTGATGATCAGGTCCGGTCTGCCCGAAGTGGGAAACCGTCCCTTGGAGCATTAACGGTACCTGCTTCCGCCGCCGGACGGTACGTCGCCGGTGTGACGTGGCGCGCACCGCAGCCCCCCCGGACCGGATTCATCCTGGTCACAGGGGATTTTCGGGGCGTTCGCAGGCCGTCCGGAGCTTTGCCGGTCCCGTTGTTCCTACCGAGATTATCCCCCGAAGGGGGGCCCGGTATCGCCCGATCGAGGGACGGACTGAGAATCCGGTTCCACATCGTGATGCGCGGGGCCGGCGACGCCGACCCCGCGTGTCCGGACGGTCGCGGTCAGCCGCGGCGGGCGGCCGGCAGCAGCACCGAGCGCAGCGCGCTGATCTCCCGCATGCGCTTCTCGGCGAGCCGGTCGGCGGCCACCGCCGGGGGGACGCCGTCGGCGGTGGCCCGGGTGAAGATCTCCAGGGTGGTGTCGAAGATCCTGGTGGCCTTGTTCTTTGCCCGCTCGAAGTTGAAGCCCTCGATCTCGTCGGCGACCTGGATGACGCCGCCGGAGTTCACCAGGTAGTCCGGCGCGTAGAGGATGCCGCGGTCGGCCAGGTCCTTCTCCACGCCGGCGTGGGCGAGCTGGTTGTTGGCCGCGCCGCAGACGATCGAGGTGCCGGTCGCGCCGAGCGCCGCCACCGAGTCGTCGGTGAGCGCGCCGCCGAGCGCGCAGGGGGCGTAGACGTCCAGGTCCGCGCCGAGCAGCGCCGCGGTGTCGGCGACCACCTCGACCTCGGGGTGGGCGGCCCGGACCCGGTTCACGGCGGCCTCGGAGACGTCGGTGACGACCACGGTGGCGCCGTCCGCGACCAGGTGGCCGACCAGGTAGTGGCCGACCTTGCCGACGCCGGCCACGCCGACCCGCTTGCCGCGCAGGGTGGGCTGGCCCCAGCGGGCCTGCGCGGAGGCGCGCATGCCCTGGAAGACGCCGAAGGCGGTGAGGATGGACGAGTCGCCGGCGCCGCCGTTCTCCGGGGAGCGGCCGGTCACGAACTCGGTCTCGCGCGCCACCACGTCCATGTCCTGCACGTAGGTGCCCACGTCGCAGGCGGTGATGTAGCGGCCGCGCAGCGACTGCACGAAGCGGCCGTAGGCGCGCAGCATCGCCTCGTTCTTGTCGCGGTTCGGGTCGCCGATGATGACGGCCTTGCCGCCGCCGAGGTCGAGCCCGGCGAGGGCGTTCTTGTAGCTCATCCCGCGGGAGAGGTTGAGCGCGTCCTGCAGCGCCTCGTCCTCGCTCCCGTACGGGAAGAAGCGGGTGCCGCCGAGGGCCGGGCCCAGGGCGGTGGAGTGGATGGCGATGATCGCCTTGAGGCCTGAGGTGCGGTCGTGGCAGAGCACGACCTGCTCGTGCCCTTCGCCGTCCTGGCCGGTGCCGAAGACTCGGCCCAGCACGCCTTGTGCGGGGTGCGTGGTGTGTACGTCGGTCACTGTGGTGACTCCAGCAATGATGGCCCGCGGCGGTGGTTGCGGGCGCCTGGTCGAAGCCTAGCCCCGGGGCCGCCGCCGGATCTGCCCCCTGACGGTCCCTGAGGCATAACGACAAGGGGCACCCTCGCGACACCCCTGACGCGCGCCCGGGGTGCATGCGAACATGCGGAACGTGACCGCTCCGCGCACTTCGGTGCTCCCGCCCTACTCCGCGCAGCTGCGGGTCTACGAACCGCTGGCCGCCTACCCCGAACCCGACCGGGCCCGCTGGCAGGCGTACGCCGCCGCGCACGGCCCCGACGCCGAGGGCCCGTCCCGGCCGGTGACCGGCGCGGCGCTCGCCGAGCAGCGCGGCGCGCTGGCCGACCTGGCCGCCCTGACGCCCCGTCCGCTGCCGGAGAAGGAGGACGAGCGGGCCTACGTGCGGGTGCTGGACGGGGTGACCTACGTCTGCCCCTGGACCACCCGGCTGCGGTCCTGGCTGGCCCTGCAGGAGCTGCGCCAGACGCTGCCCGCGCACCTGGTGGACACCGTGCTGCCGCCCGCGCTGCGGGACGTCTCGGAGACCGACCGCGGGGAGTGGCAGAGCCGCCACCCCGACGCCCGGCCGTGGATCCTCTCCAGCCGCTGGGAGGTGCCGCTGCGCTGGTTCCTGCCGTTCGGCGAGGAGGACCGCTGCCACCTGCCGGCCGGGGAGCTCGGCTCCGCGGGCGAGGGCGAACGGCCGGAGCCCCCGGCGCTGTTCTACCTGACGCCGATGGTGCAGGCCCGCCGCCGGGTGGCCCGGGCCTACCGGGTGCTGCGGGAGCGGGTGCCGCGCGGGGCGCTGGTGCAGGGCGCGGAGGAGATCGGGCGCTGGCTGGAGGAGTTCCACCCGCGCTCGCTGGTGGAACTCGACTACGGCGGCCTGGTGCACCTGCTGGGCCCGGGCCGGCTGGCCGAGGAGCACTCGGTGGGTGAACTGGCGGGTGGATTGGGCGCCCTGCGGGCCGGGGACACCGACGAGGCGGTCCGGGTCTACGAGGAGCTGACGGGGCGCTGGCGGAAGGTGCTGGCGCTGCGGTACGCGTCCTGAGGTGCTGACGGCGGATCAGAAAAAGAAGCTGGCCGAATGTCAGTGCGACAGGAGAGGATGGTCCATACCATTGAGACGGTTTCCGGGACCATGGTCCCGGACCGGGTCAATACCCACGGAACGTGACACTACTCACCGTTGACGCGAACTCAGACCTATGTGCCAAAATGGGACAACCAGCCCAAGCTCTCTCAGGCGTGCCGCACCGTGACCGGACGTCACCACGGCGTGACTGTCCGCTATGGGGTGGTCCATGGCCTTCCGTCGCTCTTGAACCCGTGAGGGGTCAATTTTGGCGGTTTGGCCGATGGGGCTGGACGGATGGTGTAGTTGTAGACACCAGGACAAGCCGTTCGTCCTATAACCGACTCGGCCTGGCCGTGCCATTTCGGGCATCGCGGGCCAAGGTGCAGAATTTGAAGGATAGAACCGCCCTGGTTCGGTTCTCCCGAGGAGGCCGCTCATGACCGCTCGTACCCCCGACGCCGAGCCTCTGCTGACGCCGGCAGAGGTCGCCACCATGTTCCGCGTGGACCCCAAGACGGTGACCCGCTGGGCCAAGGCGGGCAAGCTCACGTCCATCCGGACCCTCGGCGGCCACCGCCGCTACCGCGAGGCAGAGGTGCGCGCCCTGCTGGCGGGCATCCCGGCACAGCGCACCGAGGTCTGACGCCGGGCGCACAGGCATTCCGAAGGGCCGCCTCCCCGACTCCGCCGGGTCGGGGGTGCGGCCCTTCGGCATGCCCGGGGTCCGGAACTGGGGATTCCCATTGAGGCTGCTGGGAGAGGGGGGGATTAGCGATAAAGCCAGTACAATTTTACATATTAAATCAGGGCAGTTCAGGGGGGTGCCCCGGAAGTCGATTCCCGGAGGGCGTCCAGTGACGGTGATCACAGCGGCGTTATCTTGTGACCCGGCGCCGGAATGCGATAAGGCCCGGAACCTGACGGTTCCGGGCCTCTCGTTTACTGCGATCCCGACGGGACTTGAACCCGCGACCTCCACCTTGACAGGGTGGCGAGCTAACCAACTGCTCCACGGGACCAGTGATCTGATCCTTGCCCGCCTGCTCTCGCCTGCGAACAAGACAGATCGTACTGCATGCCGAGCCCCCAGGTCGAACCGGCTCCGGAGGGCCCTCAGAGGGTGGCCGCGGCGGCCTCCATCGCCTTCAGGATCCGCTTCTCCGAGACCGGGCTCGGGGTGCCGAGCCCCTGCGCGAAGAAACTCACCCGCAGTTCCTCGATCATCCAGCGGATCGCCCGGACCTCCGGCGAGGGCTCCCGGCCGGCCGGCACCTTCGCCAGCAGCTCGCCGTAGGCCTGCTGGACGGCCTGGACCTTCTGCAGGTTCTGCAGGTCGCGCTGCGGGTGGTCGGGCAGCGCCTCCAGGCGGCGGTCCACCGCGATCAGATAGCGCTTCAGGTCGCCGAGCCGCGGCCAGCCGGTGTCGGTGACGAACCCGGCGTGCACCAGCGAGGCCAGGTGCAGCCGGACGTCGTTGACGGCGGAGAGCAGCACCGGGCTGGAGACCGACTTCAGGCGGGTCGACGCCTTGTGGAAGGCGATCAGCGCGGTCGCGGTCTTCAGGGTGGTGTCCGCGGAGAGCTCGTACAGGTCGGCGCGGACCTTGTCGTACAGCGCGGCGAACGCCTCGGCGTCCCACACCGGGCCGCCGTTCAGCTCCATCAGGCGGTCGGTGGCGGACGCCACGATGTCCTCGAACAGGGCCGGGATCGAGCCGTGCGGGTTGTACGAGAGCGCCAGCTTCGCCTGGTTGCCCAGTCGGCCCTGGATGGACTTGGCGGGCGAGTTGACCTGGAGCATCAGCAGCCGGCGGGTGCCGGCCCACATGGCGTGCTGCTGGGCCTCCGGGGTGTCGAACAGCTTGATGGCGACCGAGCCGCCCTCGTCCACCAGCGCCGGGTAGGCGCGCAGCGAGTGGCCGCGGGAGCGCTGCTCGAAGGTGCGCTGCAGGACCGGGAGATCGGCCGGCCAGGAGGTCAGCCCGGTGCGCTCGATGCCGCGGCCCGAGGCGGCGTCGGAGAGCGTCGCGGACAGCTTCGGCTGGAGCTTGCGGCGCAGCTCCTCCAGATCCTTGGACTCGGCGAGCTTCCGCTTGCCGTCCACCACCCGGAAGGTCACCTTCAGGTGCTCGGGGACCCGCTCGTCGTCCCAGGCCTCCGGCGGGATCGGCAGGCCGGACATCCGGTGCAGCACCCGCTCCAGGGTGGGCAGCAGCGGCTCCTGGCGGTCCGTCAGCTCGCGCATCGCGGCCCGGGCGTAGTCCGGGGCGGGCACGAAGTTGCGGCGGACCGCCTTGGGCAGCGACCGGATGTAGGCGGTGATCAGCTCCTCGCGCAGGCCCGGGATCTGCCAGTCGAAGCCGTCCGGGACCACCTGGTTGAGCACCGGCAGCGGGATGTGGACGGTCACGCCGTCCGCGTCGCTGCCCGGCTCGAACTGGTAGGTGAGCTTGAAGCGGAGCTTGCCCTGCTGCCAGTAGTCCGGGTAGTCGGCCTCGGTGACGCCGTCCGCCGACTCGTTGATCAGCATCGACTTCTCGAAGTTGAGCAGGTCCGGCTGGTCGCGGCGGGCCTGCTTCCACCAGGAGTCGAAGTGCCGGGTGGAGACGATCGTCTCCGGCAGCCGGGCGTCGTAGAAGTCGAACAGGGTCTGGTCGTCCACCAGGATGTCGCGGCGGCGGGCCCGGTTCTCCAGCTCCTCGACCTCGTCGAGGAGCTTGCGGTTCTCCGCGAAGAACCGGTGGTGGGTCTCCCAGTCGCCCTCCACCAGGGCGTTGCGGATGAACAGTTCGCGGCAGAGCTCGGCGTCGATCCGGCCGTAGTTGACCTTGCGCTGGGCGACGATCGGCAGCCCGTACAGGGTGACCTTCTCGTAGGCCAGCACCGCGCCGGCCTTCTTCTCCCAGTGCGGCTCGCTGTAGTTGCGCTTGATCAGGTGCGGGGCGAGCGGCTCCACCCACTCCGGCTCGATCTTGGCGTTGATCCGGGCCCACAGCCGGGAGGTCTCCACCAGCTCGGCGGACATCACCCAGCGCGGCGGCTTCTTGAACAGGCCCGAGCCCGGGAAGACCGCGAACCGGGCGCCGCGGGCGCCCGCGTACTCGCGCTTCTCCACGTCGAACAGGCCGAGGTGGGAGAGCAGGCCGGAGAGCAGCGCCTGGTGGATCCGGTCCGCGTCCGGCTCGGCGTCGTCGTGCGGCTCGTCGATGGTGACGCCGAGCTGCTTGGCGATGGTGCGCAGCTGGACGTAGACGTCCTGCCACTCCCGTATCCGCAGGTAGTTGAGGAACTCGGACTTGCACATCCGGCGGAACGCGGAGGAGGAGAGTTCCTTCTGCTGCTCCCTGACGTAGCGCCACATCGCCAGGTAGGAGGAGAAGTCGGAGGTCTCCGAGTGGAAGCGGCGGTGCCGCTCGTCGGCGGCCTGGCGCTTCTCGGCGGGGCGCTCGCGCGGGTCCTGGATGGAGAGCGCGGCGGCGATCACCATCACGTCGCGGACGCAGCCGAGGCGGTCGGCCTCGAGCACCATGCGGGCCATCCGCGGGTCGACCGGTAGCTGGGCGAGCTTGCGGCCCAGCGGGGTGAGCCGCTTGCGGTGGTCCTTCTCCTCCGGGTCGAGCGCGCCGAGCTCGTGCAGCAGGCTGACGCCGTCCTTGATGTTGCGGGAGTCCGGCGGGTCGAGGAACGGGAACGCGGCGATGTCGCCGAGGCCGGCCGCGGTCATCTGCAGGATCACCGAGGCCAGGTTGGTGCGCAGGATCTCCGCGTCGGTGAACTCGGGGCGGGAGAGGAAGTCCTCCTCCGAGTAGAGGCGGATGCAGATGCCGTCCGAGGTGCGGCCGCAGCGGCCCTTGCGCTGGTTGGCGCTGGCCTGGCTGATCGCCTCGATCGGCAGCCGCTGCACCTTGGTGCGGTGGCTGTAGCGCGAGATCCGGGCGGTGCCCGGGTCGATCACGTACTTGATGCCGGGGACGGTCAGCGAGGTCTCGGCGACGTTGGTGGCCAGCACCACGCGGCGCTGGGTGGAGCGCTGGAAGACCTTGTGCTGCTCGGCCGAGCTGAGCCGGGCGTAGAGCGGCAGGATCTCGGTGAACTTCAGTTTCAGTTTGGTGAGCGCGTCGGCGGTGTCGCGGATCTCGCGCTCGCCGGAGAGGAAGACCAGGACGTCGCCGGGGCCCTCGGACTGCAGCTCCTCGACCGCGTCGCAGATCGCCTGGACCTGGTCGCGGTCCCGGTCCGCCTCCTCGGCCTCCTCCTCGCCGTCGGTCTCGTCGAACAGCGGGCGGTAGCGGACCTCGACCGGGTAGGTGCGGCCGGAGACCTCGATGATCGGGGCTCCGTCGAAGTGCTCGGCGAAGCGCTCCGGGTCGATGGTGGCGGAGGTGATGACCACCTTGAGGTCGGGGCGGCGGGGCAGCAGCTGCTTGAGGTAGCCGAGCAGGAAGTCGATGTTCAGGCTGCGCTCGTGCGCCTCGTCGATGATCAGGGTGTCGTACTGGCGCAGGTCCCGGTCGGTCTGGATCTCGGCCAGCAGGATGCCGTCGGTCATCAGCTTGACCAGGGTGTCCTGGCCGGCCTGGTCGGTGAAGCGGACCTTCCAGCCGACCGCCGCGCCGAGCGGGGTGTCGAGCTCCTCGGCGACCCGCTCGGCGACCGTGCGGGCGGCGATCCGGCGCGGCTGGGTGTGGCCGATCAGGCCGCGCACGCCGCGGCCCAGCTCCAGGCAGATCTTCGGGATCTGGGTGGTCTTGCCGGAGCCGGTCTCACCGGCGACGATCACCACCTGGTGGTCCCGGATGGCCGCCAGGATGTCGTCCTTCTTCTGACTGACCGGCAGTTCCTGCGGGTAGCGGATCACCGGGACCGCGGCGCGGCGCTCGGCCACCCGCAGCTCGGCCCGGTCGAAGTCGGGGGCCAGCTCGGCGACGATCTTCTGCCGGGCGTCGTCGGAGCGGACCTTGCGGGTGCCGTCGAGTCGGCGGCCGAGGCGCTGCGCGTCGCGCAGCATCAGTCCGGGCAGCCGGGCGGCCAGCTCCGCGAGGGTGGGGGCGGGCTGCGGGGCTACGGGAGAACTCACTGCGGGCATCCCTCTAGGTTGCAAAAAGGAAGGGCCGGGGCGCACCTCGGTTTTCGAGCGGTTCCAGTGTCACAGGCGGGGCGGGCGGACCGCGAATAGCCCGCCCGGCGCGCGCCCGGGCCGCCCGGCCGGTCGAAGGGGCACCCGCCCGTTTCGCCCCGAGCCGATACTGACTAGCCTTGGGGGAACTGGCATACGGGGAAACAGGGGGAATGTCATGGACCTGTGGGGCGACGTCAAGCACCTCGCCGGGGACGTGGTGAAGGTCGGCGAGGACATCGTGATGGCCCCGGCCGAGATCGCACACTGGGCGCTCAGCAAGATGTTCGGCGACGCCGACGCCGAGCTGAACAAGATCGCTACCGAGCTGGCGCAGCTGGGCAAGCAGGTGGACGAGCTCGGCCAGGAGGTCAACTCGGTGCTCTCCTCGCTGCACTGGCACGGGGCCGCCGCGGACGCGTTCACCCAGCACGCGCAGAACCGGGTGCGTGAGCTGAACGGCGTGGCGGACGAGCTGGGACAGCTCGGCGACGCGGTGAAGCGGCTCGCCAGCATTCTGTGACGCGTCCGGGCGACGCGACGGGGACGGATCGACATGACGGGGGGAGTGTGCTGATGGCTGATCAGTTCGGCTACCGCATTGAAGAGTTGACCAAGATCGAGCGGGACTTCCAGACGCTGAACCAGCGCATGGAGCAGATGACCAAGCAGGTCGGCAGCATCAAGGCCACCATCGCCAAGGCCGCCGCCGAGGACGTCTTCTCCGCGCCGTTCGCGGGGATCTTCGGCTTCAGCTCGGTGGTCGGCGACGTGGTGAAGAGCGTCAAGGAGATCGAGGCCCGGGCCGACCACCTGGAGAAGACCAAGGAGACGCTCACCAAGGGCCTGGCCCAGGACGTCGACAAGATCCGCAAGGTCATCTCGCACTACCAGGCGATCGAGAAGAAGATCGCCGAGGAGATGAACAAGCCGAAGGGCGGCGACCACGAGAAGCCGAAGTCGCCCGGCACCGGCACCCGGATCGACGGCGGCGCGGGCGGCAAGGGCGGCGAGCAGGGCTCGGGCGGCGGTGGCAGCCACCACCCCTCGCAGCCGGAGTCCCCGGGCGACAGCTCCGGCAGCACCGGGACCCCGGCCGGCGGTCCCGGCGGCAGGCACGACGGGCCGAAGCTCAAGGACAAGTCCACCGGCGACTGGAAGACCAAGATCTTCAACGGCAGCGGCTGGGACTCCTGGTGCGGCAACCGCAAGCGCCACAAGCAGAACGGCGAGGGCCTCGGCGTGGTCGCCAAGCCCAAGATGGACGGTCTGTCCCCCGAGCGCACGGCGATCGTGGAGCGGGCCCTGGAGCGCGCCGAGCACAAGCTCGGCTACAGCCAGGGCGCCATCACCAACGGCTACCGGGTGGACTGCTCCGGCCTGGTCTCCGCGGCCTGGGGACTGCCCGGCCCGGGTCGTGACACCCACGGCCTGATGGCGAGCGACGTCTCCGAGCAGATCAGCAAGAACGACCTCAAGCCCGGCGACGCGATGATCATGGGCGAGCACACCGTGCTGTTCGGCGGCTGGGCCGACGCCGCGCACACCAAGTACATCGGCATCGAGGACAGCGGCGACGCGGGCTGTGTCTCCCGCGAGATCCCCTACCCGTACTTCCACGGCGACCAGCGGTACCACCCGTTCCGCCGCAAGGGCGTCGAGTAGCAGCGGGAGCCGGACGGGCCCCGGGCGGAGGGATCCGGCCGGGGCCCGCGCGGTCGACGGACCGTCAGTCGGTGGCGATGAAGGTCTCGCGCAGCGAGGTGACGGCGCCGCTGGAGTCCAGGGTGTACTCGAACAGCGACTGGACGCACAGGGTGCCGGCCGGCGGGTTGTCCCCGTGGTCCTTGCAGGTCTGCTGCTTGGCGGCGAAGTCGGCGAAGGTGCCGGTGCGGGCGGTGAACTTGGGGCCGCCGCTCTTGCCCTCGCCGGTGAAGTAGGTGGCCTTGGCGCCGGCCGCGGCGTGCAGGGTCACCGCGGCGGCGCCCTTCTCGTCGTCCAGGGCCAGGCCGTAGGCGCCGCAGGTGGCGGTCTGCTTCATGCCGGTCAGGGTGCCGGACTTGTCGGCGCTCTGGACGGCGATCACCTTGTGCGCCTTGTAGTACGCCTGGCAGCCGCCCACGTCCTGGGAAGCCCGCTCGAAGGCGGTTTCGTCGGCCGCGCTGACCGGGCCGCCGCCCGCCGGGGCTGCGGAGGACTTGGCGGGCGCGGCGCTGCTCGCGGCCGGCGAGGCGGACGCGGGGGCGCTGGAGGCGGCCGGCGGGGCGGCCTGGGTGGAGGCGGCGGGCGCCGGGCCGGACGGGTCGCAGGCGGCGGCGCCGAGGGTGGCCGCCAGCAGGACGGCCGCGGTCAGGAACGGGCGGGTGCGCATGATCGGTGGTTCCCCCTGGTGCTGACGGATCGTGGGCCGCGCGAGGCGGCGGACGGTTGGAGAACATACCAATCCCGACCGCCAACGAGGGCCCCGGAGTCACCGTCTGGCGGACCGTCAGGAACTCCGCAGCGGGTCAGGCGGTGAATTCCCGGACCAGCTTCACGAAGGTCTCCGGCTGCTCGTAGACCACCACGTGGCCGCTCTCCACCTCGGCGAAGCGCGCCCCGGCGATGCCGTCGGCGAGCTCGCGGGTCAGCGCGAACGGGACGGTGCCGTCCTTGGTGCAGCCGATCACCAGGGTCTCGGCGGTGATCCGCGGCAGCAGCTCGCGCAGGTCGGCGCGCCGGTTGAGCGCGATGTGCCGCAGGGCCCCGTCGGAGGGCAGGTTGCCGGCGACGATGCCGGCCACCGCGTCCGCGCCGATGGTGTTCAGGAAGGCCGGGCTGAAGGCGGTCAGGGTGCCGAACCGGCCGAAGGCCAGCGGGTCGCCCTGCAGCCCGGCCCAGGTGGCCATGTGGGTGCTCAGGTAGACGTCGTCGGGACGGGCCCAGCCGGCGGTCAGCACCAGGCGGCGCACCAGGTCGGGCCGCAGCGCGGCGACGGTGGCGGAGACCACCGCGCCGAGCGAGAAGCCGACCAGGTCGACCGGGCCGCCCTCGGCCTCGATCACCGCGATGACCTGCCCGGCGAGCAGCTCGACGGTCAGCTCGCCGCCGTCGTCCACGGTCTCGCCGGAGCCGGCGAAGTCCGGCAGCACGACGGTGCGATCGGCCGAGAAGTGCTCGACCAGGTGGCCGAAGGTGCCCTCCGCGCCGAAGCCGGTGCCGTGCACCAGGACCAGGCCCGGCCCGGAGCCCTCGGTGCGGTAGGAGACGGTCGCGGTGCCGGCGGGGACGGTGGCCATGGGAGGTGCTCCTTCTGGTGCGGACGGACGGGTCGGACAATCGACCCGGGAACGAAGGTACACCGGTTAGTGCAATCTTTCTACTGCACCGTGCAGTTTACTTTTCGGTCCGGTAGATCCGCAGGAAGGCGTCGACGCCGGAGGCGGTCAGCTCGTCGGCGCGGCGCTCGTCGAGCGGGAGGGCGCCGTAGAAGGTGAGTTGGGCGACGGCCATGAAGGTGAGCTGGCTGAAGTGGCCGGCGGCCTGCCCGGGGTCGGCGATCTCCAGCAGCCCGCGGTCGGCGAACTCGGCCATCCAGCGGGTGAGTTCGCGGTACGACTCGCGCGGGCCGGCTTCCTGCCAGGCGTCCAGGACGGCCGGGTTGATGTGGGTGGCCTCGGCCTCGATGGTGCGCACCAGGGCCCAGTGCTCGGCGAAGCCGGTCAGGCCCGCCACCCGGTCGCTGGCGAAGTCGGTCAGGTCGGCGCGCAGGTCGACGATCTTGCGGAAGTGCCGGTCGGCGAGGGCCGCGTGGTCGGCGGCGACCTCGGTGGCGCCCTCCAGGATCACGGTCTGGAAGAGCTGCTCCTTGTCCGCGAAGTGGTTGTAGACGGTGCGCTTGGAGACGCCCGCCTCGGCGGCGATGGCGTCCACGCTGCACCGGGTGAAGCCCTCGCGGCCGAAGACGGTGCGGGCGGCGCGGGTGATGGCGAGGCGCTTCTCGGGCATGCCGCGGCGGGCGGGCGGGGGCTGGGTCATCGGGGCCTCCGGGGGTGACGGGCACTTGCACTACATCGTGTAGTTTACCCGTTTGCGGTGGCCGCGCCGCGAGACCCGCGGCCGAGGACGCGTCAGGTCAGCGGATCAGCCGGAAGGCCGCCGCGGCCGCGGTGCGGATCGGCCAGGCGGGGCGGGGGACGTCGAGGACGCGGCGCAGCGGGGCGTCGAGGAGGGCGGCGGCGAAGGCCGGCGCGTGGCGGGCGAGGGGGCCGGGGAGGCGGGTGGCGAGCAGGCCGGAGGTGGCCTGCCAGAGCAGCCGGGCCGCCGGGCTCGGGGCGAACCTGGCGTCCTCGAACTCCCGCATCCAGCAGCGGGTCTGAGCCAGCGTCGGACCGGGTAGCGGGGTCAGCTCCAGGGCCCGGGCGAGCTCGGCCTGGAAGGCGAAGGCGGCGGTCCGCTCGGCCGGACGGACCCCGCCGTGCCGGGCGGTGAACTCGACCGGGTACACGGTGAAGCAGGCCAGCACGTAGCGCATCAGGTCGCCGCCGGCGCCCGGTAGGCGGCGGTGCAGCGCCGCGAGTTCGGCGACCAGCCGCCTGCCCTCGGGGCTGGCCACGCCGTGGCCGATCAGCGAGAACATCACCGCGCCGGTGGCCTTCGCCCGGGCCTTCGGCTCGGCGGTCAGCTTCCCGGTGCCGACCAGCACCTCGGCGATCTCCGGGACGGCGAAGGTCCGCACGAAGCCCAGGGTCAGGCCGACCCGGGCCCGCTGCGGGGCCCGGTGCAGCACCAACTCGGCGAAGGCGTCCCGGTGCCGGGCGCGGTCGTGGGGCTGTCCGCTCACCCGGCCACGGCCTCCGCACCGGACAGCGCCTCGGCCACCAGCGGCGAGTCGAGGTACCCGGCCACCAGCACCAGGTGGGCGCGCTCCTGGGCCGGCTCGGCGTCCAGCCCCGGCAGCACCTGCTGCTCCTCGCGCGGCCGAGGCACCGCACCGGCGGACAGCGCCGCCACCGCCGCGCGCAGCGCCGCCGCGACCACGAGCGCGTCCCGCTCCCGCGGGTCGAGCCCGGACCGGTCGGCGACCGCCTCGGCGGCCCGGACGGCGGCCGGGTCGATCCACGGACGGAGCGTCAACTGGCCGTCCCGGATCTCCAGTCCGCGCCGGGTGGTGCGCCACTCGAGGTCGCGCAGCGCGGCGCGCTCCAGCCAGGCGGGGGACGGCGGGCCCTCCAGGGCGAGCCGGCGGTCGGCCCGGTAGACCAGGTCCCACAGCGGCCGCAGCGCCCGGAAGTCGCTGCGCCGGCGGGTCCAGGCGGCGCCCGCCGGACCGGCGAAGCCGCAGGTGATGCCGATCGCGCCGAGCGCGGCGAAGGCCGGGCCGAGCGCGGTGCTCAGCCACTCGGCGCCGCCGACGCCGAAGTACGCCAGCGCGATCGCGGCGATCTTGCACGCCACGTACCCGCAGGCGGTGAGCGCGCCGACCGCGATCAGCCGGATGCCGCGGCGCAGCCAGCCGTCGGGGAGCCGGGCGGCGTGGCCGAGGCAGACCCGGCCGATGTCGATCAGCGCGTAGGCGAACAGGCCCTGGTAGAGCGCCAGGAAGACCGCGGTGGCGGCCCGCGGGGCGAAGGTGGTGTCGAAGGTGAGCGGGGTCTCCGGGGTGTACGGGCCGCCGGCCAGGAACAGCGCGGCCAGCACCGGGACCAGGACGGCGAACACCGCGGTGCGGCGGCGCACCCGGCGGCGCAGCCCGTCGGAGAGCGGCGCCCAGATCTCGGTGCCGGCCCGCTCCTCGGGCGGGGTCCACACCAGCGCCAGCACCACGGTGGCGGCGGAGAACCCGACGATGCCCAGGTACACCAGCAGGGTGGCCAGGTTGCCGACGCCGCTGAGGTGGCCGATCGCCCGGTACAGCAAAGGGGAGGCCAAGACGAAGGCGGTGGACGGCGAGGCGATCGCCAGCGCCACCACCAGCAGCCCGAACGACGGGTCGCGCCGCCAGGCTCGGAGCTTCAGTCCGGCCACCACCCAGGCCGCGCAGCCGATGCCCAGGTAGACGAAGTTGAAAGGCAGTTCAGACATGCTGACCCTTGCGGTGCTCCAGCGCCGGGGCGAGCTGCGAGGTGGTGCCGGCGCCCGGGGCGAGCACCAGGACGCGCATCAGCTCGGCGCCCAGCACCTCGGCCTCCTCCTCGGCGGCGTCGTCGTAGTGCGAGCGGCCGAGCACCAGCCGGAGCATGTCCGGGTCGATGGTGGGCAGTTCGACCCGGGCCGGGTCCTCGTCCGGGCCGGCCGGCTCGGCCAGGTGCCCGCACAGCAGGTGGGCCAGCTCGTGGCAGATGATGTGCGCCCGGTGCAGTCCGGAGGTCTCCTGCTCGACGTGGATCACGTCCTCGTCCGGCAGCCGCTCCACGAACCCGGACGGCTCGCCCACCCGCATCCGGCGCGGAGCCACCCGGATGGTCCGGTCCAGATGGCCGGAGACCGCCGTGCACAGCTCCTCCACCGTGCTCAGCGGCGGCAGTTGAAGCCCGCGTGCGACCGCGCGCATCCGCCGGCGGGTCCGCCCCAGCCCGCTCCCCAACCCCTGCACGTCCACCCCCTCGGCCTGCCGCCAGTGTCCCAGCGGCAGTTCCTGGTGCTCCGTCACGTCGCCGGGCCGGTGTCGTCCGGCTGCCCCGAGGGCAGGCCGACCGCCCGGCGCAACTGCTCCACAATAGTGAGTGCGGCGTCCTGCATCTCCGGCGGCAGCCCGGCTGCGCGCATCGCGATCCGCTCCACCCGGGAGTCGCGCAGCGCCTCGATCTTGCGCAGGTCCTGCTCCACGGCGCGGGCGGTCTCCGAGTCGGAGAAGTAGTCCAGCGGGACGCCGAAGAACTTGGCGATCCGGACGGCGTTCTCCAGGCTGGGCTTCTGGGTGCCCTTGCGCAGGTTCCCGATGTAGGTCCCGCTCAGGCCGGTGCCCTCGGCGATCTCCGAGTCGCGCCAGGGGCGGCCGAGGTCCTTGGGATAGATCACCGCTATCAGGCGCCGGAAGCGGCTGGCGAAGTCCGGAACCTCGCTGCGGGGGGAGTCCGTGGGCATGTGCCGGATCATAGAACGTCCTTACCCCCGGGCGTATCCCTCGAAGGTCCCGATCTGCACGATCGTTGGGGAAATCGTGCCGAAATCGTGGGCGCGCGACGGGTCGGCGCCCTCGACGGGCGGCCGTGAATCCACGATAGTTGACACACCGTCGACACTCTCGGCAGGATCGGCGATCGGATGCTCGGGCGCCGTTGCCCCACGGGGGTGGGCAGCGGCGCCTGTTCCCCCGGTGTGCGCCCGCGCGCCCAGAACCGTTCGGCGGCCCTGCGCGTTTCACTGTGTGTCAGGCTGTTCCGGAGCGCCCTCTGGTGGCCACTGCTCCGCCAACTCCGCGACACCCGCCGTTTCCCCACCGGCCGTCCGCACCCGCAACCCTGGTCCCGACCACACCCGGCGTCCGCCCACCCGTTCGGACCGACGCCCCCGCTCGAAAGGCCCGCGCAGCCGATGGCCCCCCGTCTCTCCGTCGTCGTCCCGGTGTACAACGTCGAGCGCTACCTCGCCGACTGCCTGGACTCGATCGCCGCCCAGAGCTTCACGGACTTCGAGTGCGTCCTGGTCGACGACGGCTCCACCGACACCAGTGCGGCCATCGCCGAGCGGTACGCCGAGCGGGACAAGCGCTTCCGACTGGTCCAGCAGGAGAACCAGGGCCTCGGCGCGGCCCGCAACACCGGCGTCCGCCACCTCGCCGAGGGTACCGAGTACCTCGCCTTCGTCGACAGCGACGACACCCTGCCCGCCGACGCCTACCAGCTGATGATCACCACGCTGGACCGGACCGGCTCCGACTTCGCCGCGGGCAACGCCCTGCGCCTGCGCTCCACCGGCTTCGAGCCCTCGCACGTGCACCGCCGCCCGTTCGCCGAGACCCGGCTGCGCACCCACATCAGCGAACTGCCCGCCCTGGTCACCGACCGCACCGCGTGGAACAAGGTCTACCGCCGCTCCTTCTACGCCGCGGCCGGCCTCGACTACCCCGAGGGCATGCTCTACGAGGACGCCCCGGTCAGCGTCCCGCACCACTTCCTCGCCGAGCGGGTCGACGTGCTCGCCGAGCCGATCTACCACTGGCGCATCCGCGAGGACGGCGACCAGTCGATCACCCAGCGCCGCACCGACCCGCGCGGCCTCGCCGACCGGGTCCGCTCCATCGAACTCGTCCGCGGCTGGCTCCTCGACCGCCCCGAGCCGGTCTTCCGCGAGCACCTGCGCGCCTACGACCACAACACCCTGGTCGAAGAGCTCCCGATGTTCTTCTGGACCGTCCCCGACGGCGACCGGGTCTACCGGCACGCCTACCAGCGGCACGTCACCCGCCTGCTCAGCGCGATCGGCCCCGACCGGGTCGCCGCCCTCCCGCGCTTCCTGCGCCTCAAGTACCGCCTCACCGTGGCCAACCGGCTGCGCACCCTGTCCCTGGTCCAGCGGGCGCACCGGGCGGTGCGCAACGCGCGCAAGAAGCTGCGGGGCTGATCTCCCCCGCCCGGTCGGCCTGGGCCCGCACTGAGCGGGCCGGTCAGTCGAGCAGGCCGGCCAGCTCGCGCCACTGCCGCCGCGGCAGTACGTCGGGCGGGGTGCCGATCACGGACAGGGACACGTGGTCGGCCCCCGCCGCCAGCTGTTCCCGGACCCGCCCGGCGATGGCGTCCCGGTCGCCCCAGGCGACCATGGCCCGCACCAGCCGGTCGGCGCCCGGCCCGGCCAGGTCGACCGAGTAGCCGAGCTCGCGCAGCATGTCGGCCCGGTTCGGCAGCGACTCCGCCACGTAGGTGCGGGCCTGCCGGCGGGTCCGGGCGTTGTCCGGGCCGAGCAGCACGGCCTGGATGACGCCGAGGAAGGGCTTCGGCCCCATCAGGGCGCGGGTGCGTGCGGTGTGCTCGACCGGAACGCCGAACGGCAGCGCGCCGTCGGCACGCTCGGCGGCCAGCGCGAGCATCTTCGCGCCGACCGCGCCGATCACCCGGGGGCCGCGCTCGGGCGCGCCGGGCGGGCCGAACCGGGAGCCGTCCATCGTGTCCAGGTAGGCGCGCATGGTGGGCACCCGGGGCCCGAAGGCGAGGCCCCGGACCTGCTCGACGAACCACGGGTGGCTGATGCCGAGGCCGAGCACGAAGCGGTCGCCGAAGGCCTCCAGCAGGGTGCGCTGGGCCTGGGCCATGGTCACCGGGTCGCGGCCGTAGACGTTGGCCACGCCGGTCGCCAGGGTCAGCCGGTCGGTGGCCCCCAGCAGCAGGGCGGCCTGGGTCATCGCCTCACGGCCGGACAGTTCGCCCAGCCACAGCGCGGAGTAGCCGAGGTCCTCGATCTCGCGGGTCGCCTCGACGGCCTGCGCGATCGGCAGCGCATCGAACTGGTTCGTCCACAGGCCGAGGTTCCCGGTGCCCAGTGTGGGGTTGATCATGCGTCACGTCGCTTTCCGGAGCGGGAAGTCGGAGCCGGCCGTGAGTCGTCCGTGAGCCGGCGCTCAAGGGTCCTGGCGGACCGGGCCGGCGGGCGCCGCGGCCGGCTTGACGGCCAGCATCGCGACCACGATCGCGACGGCCACGAAGGCCAGCGACGCGGTGAACGCGGCGCCCAGGCCCTCCACCAGCGCGTGCTTGGCGTCGCCCGGGACCTTGGCGGCGGCGTCACGGCCGGCCGAACCGAAGATCGTGATCAGCACGCTGATGCCCAGGGTGAAGCCGATCCACTGCATGACCTCCAGGACGCCCGCCGCGGAGCCGGCGTGCTCGCCGGAGACGTCGCCCAGGATGGTGGCCGACAGCGCGGTGAACGCCAGGCCGGCGCCGATGCCGAACAGCAGGATCGGGCCGAGCACACCGGTCAGGTAGGTGGTGGAGTCCGAGACCAGCGACATCCACACCATGCCGCCGCCGATCAGCAGCGAGCCGACCAGGATGAGCGGCTTGGCGCCGACCTTGCCGAGCAGCTTGGCGGCCTGGCCGCCGGAGGCCAGGATCGCCGCGGCCATCGGCAGGAAGGCGAAGCCGGCCGTCATCGGGCTGAACGCCAGGCCGTCCTGCAGGTACTGGCTGACGAAGAAGTTCATCGCCGACATGGTGGCGACCAGGCCGACCAGGCTGACGTAGCCGCCCGCCCGGTTGCGGCTGGTGAACAGCTGCAGCGGCAGGAGCGGCTGCGCGGCCCGGCTCTCCACCAGCAGGAACCCGATCAGCAGCACCGCGGCGGCGGCCAGCGACCCCAGGGTGGTGCCGTTGCCCCAGCCGTGCTCGGCCGCGTGCAGCAGGCCGTGGACCAGGGAGGTCATGAAGCCGGCCGACAGGATGACGCCGCCGAGGTCGAACCTGCCCGGGTTGCGGTCGGCCTCGATCACGTGGAGCGGGGCGAGGACCAGCACCAGGACGGCGAACGGGACGTTGACGAACATCACCCAGCGCCAGGACGCCTCCGAGGTGAGCAGACCGCCCGCGATCAGGCCGAGCGCGAGGCTGGCGGCGTACGAGCCGGCCACGGCGCCGAAGGCCTTGTTGCGCTCCGGGCCCTCCTCGAAGTTGCTCGCCACCAGGGCCAGCGAGTTCGGGGCGGCGGCCGCGGCGCCGACGCCCTGGACCACGCGCCACACCAGCAGCATCGTGGCGGAGTCCGACAGGCCGGCGAAGAGCGACGCGACACCGAACAGGACCAAGCCGGCGATGAAGACCCGGCGGCGGCCGAGGATGTCGCCGAGGCGGCTGCCGAGCAGCAGCAGGCCGCCGAAGGCCAGGGTGTACGAGCTGCTGACCCAGGCCAGACCGGTCGCCGAGAACCCCAGGTCGGCGTGGATCTTCGGCAGGGCGATGTTCACGACGGTCGCGTCGAGACCCACCATGAACTGGCTCAGGACGATCACCAGAAGGGCGATTCCGGGCTTGCGTCGTGAGTTCGAAGCTGGTTGTGCGCCCGTCTTGCCGGTAGGCGTCGACGTGGTGGACACAGTCCTCCCCCGTGGGTGAAAATGCGAAAGCTCAAGCTGGAAAGTAGACGGTCGCGTTCACTGTAGGGAGCTCGGGCGGCGGTCCGCAAGGGCTGTCGGCGAGGGCTGTCCGTGGCGACGGATCCGGAGGTGTCGCGGGCATGGACGTTGTCAACCCTCGTGAAGCGGGCGGGAGTTCCGGTACGCGACGGCGTGGAAAGGTGCTGGAGAAGGCCGTCCTGGACGCCGCCCTCGACCAGCTCCGCACCGTCGGCTACGCGGGCCTGACCATGGAAGGAGTCGCCGCCGCCGCCGGTACCGGCAAGGCCGCGCTCTACCGCCGCTGGGCCAACCGCGACGAACTGGTCGCCGCCGCGCTCGGCAGCGTCCTGCCCGACCCGGCCGAACTCAGGCTCGGCGGCTCGGTCCGGGACGACCTGCTGACCCTGCTCGGCTGCATCCGGGACGCCATCTCGCTCACCCACGGCACGGTCTTCCAGGTCGTGCGCAGCGAGGCCGCCGGAGCCGGCGGTCTGATGCACACGGTCGTCGGCCGGCGCGTGATGGACCCCTGTGACGCCCGCATCGCCGAGGTGCTCGCCCGCGGCGTGCGCAGCGGGCAACTGCGGCCCGGCGCGGACTCCGAACTGGTCGCGACCGTCGGCCCGGCGATGATCGTGCACTACGTGGTGCACCAGGCCCCGACGGTGCCGGACGCGCACCTGCGGTCGATTGTCGACGAAGTCCTGATGCCGCTGGTCTCGGCCTGAGACTGCCGCGCGATTCTTCTCCCGCGGGAGCCGCGGCGACCGGTGGTCACGGAGAAAGGCGTCCTGGGGTCCGGACTTGAACTAAGTACTTGAACTTAGTTCAACGCGCGCGTTAGCGTGGTCGGCGTCAGCAGGAGACGCGACGACACGAGGGGGAAGCCATGGCGTACGACGCCACCGCACTGCAGGAGTTCGTCCGGGCCGCCGCCGAGGAGCACGGGGTGCCCGGGGCGGCGGTCGGGGTCCTGGTGGGCGGGCGGGAGGTGTTCGTCGGGCACGGCGTGACCAGCGTGGAGAACCCGCTGCCGGTGGACGGGCGGACGCTGTTCGTGATCGGGTCGGTCACCAAGAGCTTCACCGCGACGGCGCTGCTGCGGCTGGTCGCGGACGGCCTGGTCGACCTGGACGCCCCGGTGCGCCGGTACGTGCCCGAGCTGTGCCTCGCGGACGAGCGGACCGCCGCCACGATCACCGTGCGCCGGCTGCTCAACCACACCGCCGGACTCGGCGTACGCCTGATCGTCGAGACCGGCGACGGCGACGACGCGCTGGCCGGGTACGTCGCGCGGCTGCCCGAACTGGAGCTGATCGGCCGCCCCGGCGACCGCGCCTCGTACAGCCAGGCCGGCTACAACCTGCTCGGCCGGGTGATCGAACAGGTCACCGGCCGGAGCTACGAGCGCGCCGTCGCCGAACTGCTGCTCGGCCCGCTCGAGTTGAGCGGCACCGTGTTCACCGCCGAGGACGCGCTCACCCGCCGCTTCGCGGTCGGCCACAACGCCGACGCCGACGGCGTCCCCGTGGTCGCCCGCCAGTGGAAGGACACCCGCGGCAACAACCCCGGCGGCGGCGCGGTGTCCTGCGCCGCGGACCTGCTGCGCTGGGCCCGGTTCCACCTGGACGGCGACGCCGCCGTCCTGCCCGACGACACCCGGCAGTCGATGCAGCGTCAGACCGTCGCCCTGCGCGGCAGCACCCTCGGCGACGCCTTCGGACTGTGCTGGTTCCTGCGCGAGATCGACGGCGTCGCCACCTTCGGCCACGGCGGCTCCGCCAACGGGCAGTTCGCCGAACTGCTGATGGTCCCCGAGCACGGCTTCGCGGTCGCCGTCCTCGCCAACGGCGGCCCCGGCGGCGTCGCCTTCAACCGGGCGGTGCTGCGGTGGACCCTCGAGCACCACCTCGGCGTCGTCGACCGCGACCCCGAGCCGCTGCCGTACGACCCGGCCCGCGCCGCCGACCTGCTCGGCGACTACGACACCGACTCCATGACCCTCGCCGTCCGCGCCGACGACACCGGCCTGGAACTCGAGGTGCTCATCAAGCCGGAACTCCGGGCCGCCTCCGCGAAGGAACTCCCCGCCGACTACCCGCCCTTCCCCTTCGCCCTGCTCCCCGGCCGCGACGACGACTACCTCATCACCGCCGGCGCCTTCCAGGGCCAACGCGGCTTCTTCACCCGCGACCCCGCCACCGGCGCCGTCACCGGCATCGACCTGGCCGGACGCCTCTTCCTCCGCCGCCCGCACGGGAACTGATGCCCCGCCAATCCGGGAAAGTCCCCGGCTCGCGGCAACCTTTGCGGCGCCCGTGACCACAAGGAGGTAGACCCGGCCAGTCCCGGTGGCCGGATCGGTCCCTCTCTCGTGCACAGTCCGCAAGGAGAACCCCTACCCATGAGCAACCCCCCGAACGGCGGGCGCCGCGGGCGTCACCGCCGTCGCCTGAGCGCCACCGCTCTGCTGCTCAGCGTGCCCCTCGCCGGCGCGTCGTACCTCCTGTTCACCCACGAGGACTCGCAGGCCGCGATGGTCGACGGAGGTGCCTACTACCGGCTGCTCTCGGTCCGCAGCGGCCAGGTGATGGACGTCAACGCCTTCTCCACCGCCGAGGGCACCCGGATCCAGCAGTGGACCGACCAGAACACCGCCAACCAGCAGTGGAAACTGAAGCCCACCAGGGACGGCTACTTCGAGCTGGTGAACCGCAACAGCGGCAAGGTGCTGGGCATCGCCGGCGACTCGACCGCCCAGGCGGCCGTGGCCGAGCAGCAGACGGACCGGTCCGCCGCGTCCCAGCAGTGGCGGATCGACGACGTGAGCGGCTCCGACGCCGTCACCTTCACCTCCCGCAGGAGCGGTCAGGTCCTGGACGTCATGGGCAACTCCACGGACCGGGGCACGCAGATCATCCAGTGGCCCGGGTGGGGTGGTACCAACCAGCAGTGGAAGCTGGTGAAGGTGGCCGACAGCAGCGCGAAGCCCGGGTCCGGGGCGTACACCTGGCAGAACGCCCCGGTGGCGGGCGGCGGTTACGTCACCGGCCTGGTCTTCAACCAGAAGGAGAAGGGCCTGCTGTACGCGCGCACCGACATGGGTGGCGCGTACCGCTGGGACGTCGGCGCCGAGCAGTGGACACCGCTCACCGACTGGATCGGCCAGAAGGACTGGAACCTGCTGGGCATCGAGTCGCTGGCCACCGACCCGGTCGACCCGGACCGGCTCTACCTCGCGGCGGGCACCTACACCAACGACTGGGCCGGCAACGGCGCGATCCTGCGCTCCACCGACCGCGGCCGTACCTTCCAGCGCACCGACCTGCCGTTCAAGCTGGGCGGCAACGAGGACGGCCGCGGGGCCGGCGAGCGCCTGGTGATCGACCCCGCGAACCACGACAACCTGCTGCTCGGCACCCGCAAGAACGGCCTGTGGCGCAGCACCGACCACGGTGTGACGTGGAATCAGGTCTCCTCGTTCCCGGTCAAGGACGGGGCGAGCTTCGGCACCGGCATCTCCTTCGTGACGTACGGCCCGTCCGGCAGCAACACGGTCTACGTCGGCGTCGCCGACCGGTCCACCAACCTGTACCGTTCCACCGACGGCGGCAACAGCTGGCAGGCCGTCTCCGGCCAGCCCACCGGCCAGGTGCCGCAGCACGGAGTGCGCTCCGGTGACGGCTCGCTGTACCTGACGTACTCCAACAACCCCGGCCCCAACGACGTGACGGCGGGTTCGGTGTGGAAGTACAACACCTCCGGCGGGGCGTGGAAGAACATCTCGCCGTCCCAGGGCGGCTACGGGTTCGCCGGTCTGGCCGTCGACCCGCAGAAGCCGTCCACGGTGATGGTCACCACGCTGGACCGCTGGTGGCCGCAGGACGAGGTCTACCGCAGCACCGACGGCGGTACGACCTGGAAGACCCAGTCCGACCGGTCCGTGCGGGACGCCTCCATCGCCCCGTACCTCGGCACCGGCATCGGGCACTGGATGACCGCTCTGAGCATCGACCCGTTCGACTCCGGACACGTGATGTACGGCACCGGCAACGGCATCTGGGCCAGCAAGGACGCCAACGCGACCGACAACGGCGGCACCAGCCACTGGTTCATCGGAGCCCGCGGGCTGGAGGAGACGGCGTACTACGACGCGGTCTCCCCGCCCGGCGCCGCCGCCCTCATCACCTCGCTGGGCGACCAGGGCGGCTTCGTGTACGACGACCTGACGAAGGAGCCCACCAACCGCCTGGTCAACCCGACGATCTACAACAGCACTTCCGTCGACTACGCCCAGTCCAGCCCCTCGCTGGTGGTCCGGGTCGGCCGGGGCGGTGCGCAGGACGGCGCCCTCTCCACCGACGGCGGCCACACCTGGAACGGCTTCAAGGGCGAGCCGGTGCCCAGCGCGGACAGCGGCCACATCGCGATCGCGGCGGACGGATCCAGCTTCGTCTGGACCGAGGCCGGCCAGGCCCCGTACCGCTCCACCGACCGGGGTGCGAGCTGGTCGCGGGTCAACGGCCTGGGCAAGGATGCCGTGGTCGTCGCCGACCGGTCCTCGGCCACCACCTTCTACTCGCTGTCGGGCGGCACCCTCTACGCCAGCACCGACGGCGGCGCGAACTTCACCGCCCGCGCCGGCAACCTGCCGGGCGGCAAGCTCAGCGCCGTCCCCGGCATCGCGGGCGACCTGTGGCTCGCCGGCGACGGCACGGGCCTGCTGCACTCCACCGACGGCGGCCGCAGCTTCACCAGGCTGTCCTCGGTGGAGTCCGCCTCCGCCGTCGGCTTCGGCAAGGCCGCACCGGGCACCTCGTACCAGGCGCTGTACCTGATCGGCACCGTCAAGGGCGTCGCCGGCGTCTTCCGCTCCACCGACCAGGGCGCGAGCTGGGTCCGAATCAACGACGACGCGCACCAGTGGGGCAACTTCGCCGGCAGCCGCATCGTCACCGGTGACCCCGACACCTACGGCCGGGTGTACGTCGGCACCAACGGACGCGGTCTCCAGTACGGCGACCCCTCCTGACCCGTAAACCCGAGCGGGGCCGCAGGCACACCAGCCTGCGGCCCCGCCGCCGTGCGCCCGGGGGCTGACTGCTGGTCAAACCTGGTGGCCAGGGCGTCAACCAGTGGCGGGTAGCGCAAGCCGGCGTGGGTCAGTACGGCAGCAGGTCGCTCGTGATCAGGTCGAAGTCGAACGGCTCGGGGATGCGCAGAGTCTCGCCGAACTCGATGTCCTCACGGCGGTGGTACCTCGTACCGTCGGGCCGACTGAACAGGGTGACGGTCTTCTGCCTGGCGTCGACCAGCAGGTACAGCGGGATGCCCATCAACGGGTAGTCGCGAACCTTCCCCACCCAGTCGTTCTCCGGGTTCGAGGGGGAGACGAGCTCGACGGCGACAGCGGCGAACTCGGACGGGACCTGGTTGTCGGACGTTTCCAGCGCCTTGCTCGGAAGGTACGTCAGGTCCGGGTTGCGGCTCTTGCCGACGTTGGGCGACACCAGGTCGGTGTTCTCGCTCGGCAGCAGATCGACCGGGGCGTGCCTGTCGAACTGGCGGCGGACCAGAAGCAGGTTCCGCTGGTGGATGCCCGAGGGGCTGACCATCATGACGATGGTGTCGCCCGAGATCTCCACCTTGAATCCGTCGGGCAGGCTCCGTCGGGCCTCATCGAGGAGTGCGAAGTGCTCCGGGTTCATGCGCGGTGTCTCCTGGGGTGCGCCGGGCAACACCCTCAGAGTAGTCCGGTGCCGGGGCCGACAGCGCTCCTGCGAAGTGTTATCGGCATGAAAAAGCCCCCGCAGCGCGATGCGCTCGGGGGCTTTCTGCTGGTCAAACGTTGTGGCCAGGGCCGGGGTCGAACCGGCGACCTTCCGCTTTTCAGGCGGACGCTCGTACCAACTGAGCTACCTGGCCGTACTACGCCGCCTCTTGACGAGACGAGCGATCCCGACGGGACTTGAACCCGCGACCTCCACCTTGACAGGGTGGCGAGCTAACCAACTGCTCCACGGGACCTTGTGTGGATTGCTCCGCACAGGACCTTACTACGGTACTGCGTACCCCCAACGGGATTCGAACCCGTGCTACCGCCTTGAAAGGGCGGCGTCCTGGGCCACTAGACGATGAGGGCTTGCGGGCCCTTCCGGCCGGTGTATCCGGCGTTCGGGGACGTCGAGAAGCATATGGGATGCCGGGCGGAACGCCAAAACGGTTTCCGGTCGTCGGCGCGGCGGGGTGCTGGCGGGGGTGTCAGGACCAGCCGAGGTCGTGGAGTTCGTCGTCGTCGAAGCCGAAGTGGTGGGCGACCTCGTGGATCACCGTGGTGCGGACCTCGGCGACGACCTCCTCGGCGGTGTCGCAGTACCGCAGGGTCGGGCCGAGGTAGACGATGATCCGGTCGGGCAGGACGCCGGCGTACCACTCGCCGCGCTCGGTGAGCGGGATGCCCTCGTAGAGGCCGAGCAGGTCGGGGGTGGCGGGATCGGGTTCGTCCTCGACGAAGACCGCGACGTTGTCCATCATCGCGGCGAGCTGCGGGGGAATCTGGTCGAGCGCGTCGGAGACCAGCGCCTCGAACTCGTCCCGGGTCATCTCCACCCGCCCATTGTGGGCAGTCGGGTGACGGGATGCCAGATGGTGCGGCGGGCGGGGGAGGGCGGCAGGGCCGACTGCGGCGGGTGTTTGACTGGGGGACATGAGTACCGAGCCGAGACCGCCGTTGTTGCGCGGGCAGGGCCCGACGGTCGGCGTGGTGGCGGCCGGCGGGCTGCTCGGGGCGTGCGCGCGCTACGGCGCGGGACTGCTGTGGCGGACCGCACCCGACGCCTTCCCGTGGACGACGCTGCTGGTGAACGCCGTCGGGTGCGCGGCGATCGGGGTGCTGCTGGTGCTGCTCACCGAGGGGCCGTGGCCGCCGCACCCGTTGCTGCGCCCGTTCCTGGCGACCGGCATCCTCGGCGGGTTCACGACCTTCTCGACGTACGCGGTCGACGCCCAACTGCTGTTCGACCACGGGCTGCCCGGGAAGGCGCTGCTCTACCTCGGCGGCACGCTGCTGGCCGCACTGGGCGCGGTGTGGACGGCCGCCTCGGCGACCCGGGCGGCGCTGCTGGCCCGGGCCGAACGGAAGGCGGGCGCGTGAACTGGCTGCTGGTCGCCACGGGCGCGCTGCTCGGGGCGCCGCTGCGCTACCTGACCGACCGGGCGGTGCACTCCCGGGTCGGGTACGGCTTCCCGTGGGGGACGCTGACGGTCAACGTGCTGGGCTGCGCGCTGCTCGGGCTGCTCGTCGCGGAGGCCCCGGCCGACGTCCGGCTGCTGCTCGGTACCGGGCTGTGCGGGGCGCTCACCACGTACTCGACCTTCTCGTTCGAGACCCTGCGGCTGGCCGAGAACGGCTCCCGCGGGGCGGCGCTGGCCAACGTCGCGGCCTCGCTGGGCGGCGGCCTGGCGGCGGTGTACGCGGGCGCGGCGCTCGGCCGGGCGATCTGGGGCTGACGATCCGCGGCTGACGACCCCCGGACGGCGGATGCTGGGGCGTCACCCGTGTCCCGGCGGCACCGCCGAGCGTTGGGCACCGAAAACGGTCGGCCGTGCGGAAGGTGGCTCGGTGATGGCGGTTGGGTCGGCGCGTCGACGGATGACGACGGGCGCGGTGCTGGCGACGCTCGCCGCGCTCGGGATGAGCGGCTGCATGTCGGTGGGGGCGCAGACCCCGGACGGGCCGGTCGAGGCGCGGCCGTCCGGCACGGGCACGGCCAGCGCGAAGGCGGGGCAGGGGACGTCCGCCCACCAGGGCGGCCAGCGCGGGGAACGCGGCGGGACGTTGAGCATTGACGGTGCGTCACCCGGCACCAGCCCCGCCGTCGGGGCGGAGCCCCCGGGTGCCACCCCGGCGCCGGCCGGGCTGCCCGGCGCGCCCGTGGTGGTGCCCGCGCCGAGCGGCAGCAGCGTCGCGCCGTCCGGGACCCCGAGCGCCGGGCCCGGGACGCCCGCCCCCAGCCAGTCCGCCGGGACGGGCCCCTCGTCGAGCCCGCAGCCCAGCTCCCCGGCGCCCTCGCACTCCGCGGCGCCGAGTGCGACGCCCAGCGGACCGGGCAGCGCGGCGCCCAGCGAGTCGCCCAGCGGGCACTGAACCTTCATTCGAGGGCTCTGGCCAGGGCATTTGCCTCTGATCCCCAGGCTCCCCTATGGTGGTAGATCGTTCGTTTGATCCTATTTGGCTGGCGCCTCTCACACTCTCAGGGCGCCCTTGGCGCGTTCCGGCGATCCGTGGCTGACCGCATAGAGGCGGTTTTCAACAGAACCCCGGACTTTGGCGCGTGCCACTTCCGGAAGGTTTTGCATGTCTCTCGTTGACGACGCCCGCTTCGCCATGCCCGCGAACGGGTCTGACGCCGCCGACACCCTCGACACCTCGCTCGACACCGACGCGCTCGACGCGGAGCTGGCCGAGCTCACCGACGCCGACGCCGACGCCGACACGGACGGCGAGGCGGACACCGACACCGCCGCCGCCGAGCCCACCCTCACCTTCGGTGACCTGGGCCTGCCGGACGAGGTCGTCCGCGCCCTCGCCAAGCGCGAGGTCACCACCCCGTTCCCGATCCAGGCCGCGACCATCCCGGACGCGCTGGCCGGCAAGGACGTCCTGGGCCGTGGCCGCACCGGCTCCGGCAAGACCCTGAGCTTCGGCCTGCCGCTGCTCACCCGCCTGGCCGGCGGTGACCGCACCCGGGCCAAGCACCCGCGCGGCCTGATCCTGGTCCCGACCCGCGAGCTGGCCATGCAGGTCGCCGACGCGCTGGAGCCGTTCGGCTCGGTTCTCGGCCTGCGCCTCAAGGTGGTCTGCGGCGGCACCTCGATGTCCAACCAGATCTACGCGCTGGAGCGCGGTGTGGACGTCCTGGTGGCGACCCCGGGCCGCCTGCGCGACCTGATCAACCGCGGCTCCGCCAAGATGGACGACGTCGAGATCGCCGTCCTGGACGAGGCCGACCAGATGGCCGACATGGGCTTCCTGCCCGAGGTCACCGAGATCCTCGACCTGGTGCCGGCCGGCGGCCAGCGCCTGCTGTTCTCCGCCACCCTGGAGAACGAGATCGACACCCTGGTCAAGCGCTACCTGAAGAACCCGGTCACCCACGAGGTCGACCCGTCGGCCGGCGCGGTCACCACCATGACCCACCACATCCTCGTGGTGAAGCCCAAGGACAAGGCGCCGATCACCAACGCCATCGCCGCCCGCAAGGGCCGGACGATCATCTTCGTCCGCACCCAGATGGGCGCCGACCGGGTCGCCCAGCAGCTGATGGAGGCCGGGGTGAAGGCCGACGCGCTGCACGGCGGCATGACCCAGGGCGCCCGTACCCGCGTCCTCGGCGACTTCAAGGACGGCTACCTCAACGTGGTCGTCGCCACCGACGTCGCCGCCCGCGGCATCCACGTCGACGGCATCGACCTGGTGCTGAACGTCGACCCGGCGGGCGACCACAAGGACTACCTGCACCGCTCCGGCCGCACCGCGCGCGCCGGCCGCTCCGGCACCGTCGTCACCCTGGTGCTGCCGCACCAGCGCCGCGGCGTCTTCCGCCTGATGGAGGACGCGGGCGTGGACGCCTCGCGCCACATCCTCGACCACGCCTTCGACGCCGAGGTCGCCAAGATCACCGGCGCCCGCTCGCTGGTCGAGGTGCAGGCCGAGAGCGCGGCCGGCATCGCCGGCGCCGCCGAGCGCGAGGTCGCCGAGCTCGCCCGCGAGCTGGAGCGCGCCCAGCGCCGTGCCAACGAGCTGCGCGAGGAGGCCGACCGCCTGGCCGCCCGTGCCGCCCGCGAGCGTGCCGACCTGGGCATCGAGGACGAGGAGCCGGAGGCCGCCGACGAGACCGTCGCCGCCGAGGCCGTCGTCGAGGCCGCGGAGCCGACCACCGGCGAGGCCCCGGCGGCCGAGCAGCGTGACGAGCGCGCGCCGTCCTACCGCGAGGCCCGCACCGAGCGCCCGGCGTTCAACCGGGACCGCGACCGGGACCGTGGCGGCGACCGCGGCGGCTTCAACCGCGAGGACCGTGGCGACCGCGGTGGCCGTTCCTTCGGCAACCGTGACGACCGTGGCGGCCGTTCCTTCGGCAACCGCGACGACCGTGGCGGCTTCAACCGTGACGACCGTGGTGGCCGCTCCTTCGGCGGGAACCGTGACGACCGCGGTGGCTTCAACCGTGACGACCGTGGCGGCCGCTCCTTCGGTGGAGACCGTGAGCGTGGCGGCTTCAACCGTGACGACCGCGGTGGCCGCTCGTTCGGCAACCGCGACGACCGCGGTGGCTTCAACCGTGACGACCGTGGCGGCCGCTCCTTCGGTGGAGACCGTGAGCGTGGCGGCTTCAACCGTGACGACCGCGGCAGCCGCTCCTTCGGTGACCGTCCGGCGCGTTCCTTCTCGGACCGTCCGTCCTTCGGCAACCGTGACGACCGCGGCGAGCGCGGCGCCGGCCGTCCGTTCGTGCGCCGCGACGACCACCGCACGGGTGGGCGTCCGCAGGGTGGCTTCAACCGTGACGACCGCGGTGGCCGTTCCTTCGGCGGCAACCGTGACGACCGCGGTGGCTTCAACCGTGACGACCGCGGCGACCGCGGTGGCTTCAACGGTGGCGAGCGCAAGCCGCGCTGGAAGAACTGACACCTCGTCACAGCACGCCCGACGGGCCCGCTCCACTTCGGTGGGGCGGGCCCGTCCGCGTTACCCGGCGGAGTGCAGCCGGGCGGCCTGGCGGGTCAGGTAGTCGCGTTCGGCGAGGTTGGGCGCACGGTGGGCGGCCTCCGCGTACAGCCGGGCGGCGGTGCCCCGGTCGCCGGCGCGTTCGTGCAGGTAGGCGGCTGCGGCGGTGTGCCGGGGCAGCGAGTCGTCGAGGGCGTCGAGGGCGGCCAGTCCGGCCTGCGGCCCGTCGGCCTCGCCGACCGCGACCGCGCGGTTGAGCCGGACCACCGGGCTGTCGGTGAACCGGCCCAGCTCGTCGTACCACTCGACGATCTGCACCCAGTCGGTCTCCTCGGCGGCGAACGCGTCCGCGTGCAGCGCGGCGATCGCGGCCTGGCACTGGTACTGGCCGAGCCGGTCCCGGGCGAGGGCCGCCTGCAGGACGGCGACGCCCTCGGCGATCATGCCGGTGTCCCAGCGGGTCCGGTCCTGCTCGGCGAGCGGCACCAGCGCGCCGTCGGACGCCGTGCGGGAGGCCCGGCGGGCGTGGTGCAGCAGCATCAGGGCGAGCAGGCCCGCCACCTCGGGGTGGTCGATCGCGCCGGCCAGCTGCCGGGTCAGCCGGATCGCCTCGGCGGACAGGTCGACGTCCCCGGAGTAGCCCTCGTTGAAGACCAGGTAGAGCACCCGCAGCACGGTGGCGACGTCCCCGGGCCGGTCGAAGCGCGCCGCCGAGACCGTCCGCTTGGCCCGGCTGATCCGCTGCGCCATGGTCGCCTCCGGGACCAGGTACGCGGCGGCGATCTGACGCGTGGTCAGTCCGCCCGCCGCGCGCAGGGTGAGAGCGACCGCGGCGGGCGGGGTCAGCGACGGGTGGGCGCACAGGAAGTACAGCCAGAGCGTGTCGTCCACCGAGGACACCGGCCCGGGGAGCGGCTGCTCGTCGACCAGGTCCTCGCGCCGGCGGCGGGCGGTGTCCGAGCGGGCCGCGTCCAGGAACTTGCGCCAGGCCACCGTGACCAGCCAGCCCTTGGGGTCGCGCGGCGGGTCGGCGGGCCACACCCGGACCGCCTCGACCAGGGCGTCCTGGACGGCGTCCTCGGCCGCCGCGAAGTCGGCTCCGCGGCGGACGAGGACGGCGAGCACGCCCGGGGTGAGGCTCCGCAGCAGGGCCTCGTCCATGGTGGGGCTACTCCGTGACGCCGGGGTGCTCGGACATGAACGGGCGCAGCTCCAGCCACTCGTGGATCGGCTTGCCGTCCTTCCCGGGCGCGGCGGAGAGCTCGGCGGCGAGGTCGAGGGCGCGCTGGTAGCTGTCGACGTCGATCACCATCCAGCCGGCGATCAGGTCCTTGGTCTCGGCGAACGGCCCGTCGGTGACCGGCGGGCGGCCCTCGCCGTCGAACTGGACCCAGGTGCCCTCCGGGGCGAGCGCCTGGGCGTCGACGAACTCTCCGGTCTGCTCCAGCTTGGCCGCGAAGTCACGCATGTACTGGACGTGCGCGGAGATCTCCGCCGGCGTCCACTGGTCCATCGGCACGAAGCCGGCCGGGGCCGGGGCGCCGCGGTAGTGCTTCAGCAGCAGGTACTTGGCCATGGTCTCTCCTCGGTGCGGTGCGACCCATTGTGGTCGCCTTCACCCCGGGGACGGAGCAGCGCGCGGGTTCTCGACAACGCCGCCGAAGATTTTTCCCGGGCGGCCGGTGCGTCGGTGAAATGCGGTGGTGGCGGGTCGCCGGGCCCGGTTACGGTCCGGGGCATGAGCAGCAGGCAGCGCGAGGTCGCCGCGCAGAACGAGGAGATCGCCGACCGCGGCGGCTACCGGAGCGACGCCGGGGTGGCGGTGGAGATCGCCGAGCAGCTGGCCGCGGCCCGGGCCGGGACGGTGTCCTACCCGCCGGAGGCCGACTTCGGGCCCGGGAGCGGACGGTTCGCCGGGACGGTCGAGGTGACCGCGGAGGGCAGCATGCAGGCGGCCCGGCGGCTGGTGGAGGCCGGCGGGCCGGGCGTCGCGGTGCTGAACTTCGCCTCGGCGCGCAACCCCGGCGGCGGGTACCTGCGCGGCGCGAAGGCGCAGGAGGAGGACCTCTGCCGCAGCGCCCTGCTGTACCGCTGCCTGCTGGAGGCCCCCGACTACTACGAGGCGCACCGGGCCTCCACCGACCTGCACTACAGCCACCGGGTGATCTGGTCGCCGGACGTGCCGGTGATCCGGGACGACCACGGCAGGCTGCTGGACCGCCCCCACCGGGTCGGCTTCCTCACCTCGCCGGCGCCCAACGCGGGCCAGTTGGCGCTGCGTTCGCCCGCCGCGCCGCCGGACGTCCGCGGGGTGCTGGCCGAGCGCGCCGAACGCGTCCTCGCGGTGGCCGCCCGGCACGAGGTCCGCACCCTGGTGCTCGGGGCCTGGGGCTGCGGGGTCTTCCGCAACGACCCGGCCGAGGTGGCCGAGGCCTTCGCGCACGCCCTGGACCGCCGGGGCGCGGCGTTCGAGCGGGTGGTGTTCGCGGTGTGGGACCGCACGCCGGTGTCGGCGAACCGGGCCGCGTTCGAGGCACGCTTCGGCTCCTGACGCTGCGTCAGCCAGCGGTCCGCCGGCTCTCCGGGCGGTCGGTTCGTGGGCCGGCCGGTTGTCCGGTCAGTCGCGGGTGGCGAGGGCGGAGGCTGCGGCGACCACGCCGGTGACGGTGAGGACGGCCGGCCAGGCGCCGATCTTCTTCGCCAGCGGGTGCGAGCCGCCGAACGCGGCCAGGTACAGCGCGGTCAGGCCGGCCGCGGCGGGGGTGCCGGAACGGCGCTGCCAGCGCACCGCGGCGGTGGTCCCGGCGGCGGCCAGCACCGCGCCGCCGAGTTCGCGGCGACCGCTGAACCGGGCGGTGGCGTAGCCGCCGAGCAGTCCGACGGCGGCGACGGCGGTGGTGGCGGGGAAACGGGCCATGGGATCGACTCCTCACAGGGTGGGGTGCACGGGACGGGGTGTCCGGAGTGGGGCACGGAATGCTTGGGGGGTGGGGCGGGTGGAGCGGCTGCCGGAACGGTTCGTCCACGGTAACGGTGCTAACGAGCCGCCCCGCGGGGCGGTGGCGGGCGACTGCGATACTCGGGCCGTGACGTACCGAGAGGTTGCGCAGGCGGGGGACGCCGAGGCGGTGCAGGCGGGGGAGAACGAGCTGCGGGCCAGCCCGTTGGAGCTCTTCTTCGACCTGGTCTTCGTGTTCGTGATCACCCAGCTCACCGGGAGTCTCTCCCACCACCTCACACCCGGCGGCCTCGCCCGGGTGCTGGTGATGCTGGCCGTGATCTGGTGGATGTACGACGCCTTCATCTGGGTCGCCAACGCGCTGCCACCGCGCACCCACCCGCGGCGCGGGCTGATGCTGCTCGGCATGGTCGGCTTCCTGGTGATCGCGCTCAGCGTGCCGCGCGCCTTCGAGGGCGCCGGCGAGGTCTTCGGCTGGGCCTACCTGCTGGTGGTCGCCGTGCACACCGGGATGTTCGCCACCGCCGGGGTGCGGCCCGGCGCGGTGGCCCGGATGGGCGGGCTCAACCTGGCCATCGCCGTGCTGGTGATCATCGGCGGCCATCTCCAGGGCGGGGCGGAACTCCTGCTCTGGACCGCCGCGTTCGGCATCCAGCTGGCCAACCCGTACCTGGTCGACCTACCCCGGTTCCGGCTGCGCGCCGACCACTTCGTGGAACGCCACGGCCTGGTGGTGATCATCGCCTTCGGCGAGTCCGTGATCGCCATCGGCGTGGGCGTCGGCGACACCGAGCTCACCCCGCTGCTGGTGGGCACCGCGCTGCTCGCCCTCGCGGTCTGCGTCGGCCTCTGGTGGGCGTACTTCGGCGCCGACGACGACGAGCGCGCGGCGGCGGCGATGGCTGCCCTCGACGACGCGCGGCGCAACCAACTCGCCGTCCGCGTCTACAACCTGGGCCACTACGCCCTCCTGCTCGGGGTCATCCTGCTGGCCACCGGCGCCAAGTCCGCCACCGCCCACCCCGGCGCCCCGCTGCACCTCCCCGAAGCCCTCGCCCTGGCCGGCGGCACCGCCCTCTTCCTGCTCGCCAACACCGCCATCCGCCGCACCTTTGCCCTGACCCCCCATCACACCCGTCTGCTCGCCGCCGCCCTCGTCCTCGCCGCGGTCCCGCTCGGCACCCAGCTCTCCGCCGTCGCGCAACTCCTCGCCACCGCCGCCATCCTGGCCGCGGCCTTCGCGGCGGAGGAGCGCCGGACGTCCGCTTCCTGACGCTCCGTCGGGTCCCTTCGGCGGGTCCCTTCGGCGGGTCGCTCTGGCGGGTCGCTCTGGCGGGTCGCTCTGGCGGGTCGCTCTGGCGGGTCGCTCAGGCGGGCCCGAGGGTGCGGAGGGTGGTGAGTTCCTCCTCGGTGGTGCCGTGGGCGAGGAGGTAGGACTCGAGCGAGCCGTGGAGGTCCTGGATGCGGGTGAGGGCGGAGTGGAGATGATCGGCGGCGACGGGGCGGGAGAGGCGTTCGACACCGGCCTCGTCGGTGTACGGGATCGGGCCGCCGTCGAGGCCGAGGCCGGTGTTGGAGCGGACGAAGTCCTCGGTGATCCGGGCGGCGGGGAGGCCGGCCAGGGACTGCAGGACGGCGATGGTCAGGCCGGTGCGGTCCTTGCCGACGGCGCAGTGGACGACCACGGGCCCGCCGGCGGCGAGGGCGCGGACGGCGCCGGCGATGGCCACGCCGCCGACCTCGGCCATGAACGGGTAGAGCGCGGCCTGGTCCTCCGGCCATGCCCGGTCGGTGGTGGCCGGGTCGGGCAGCAGCGGCAGGTGGCGGTAGTCGACGTCCAGGCCGTGGAGCCGGTCCGGCCAGTGGTCGAGCTCGACGGAGCTGCGCAGGTCGACGACGGTACGGACGCCGAGCTCCTTGAGTTTGGCGGCACCCTCCTCGGTGAGCCGGTTCAGGGTCGCCGACCGGTAGAGCAGCCCGGGGCGGAACACCCCCGCTCCGGCGTCGCGGAAGTTCGGCACGTCGGGGATGGCGAGGAAGGGCGCGGCGTCCAGCTCTCTGTCGGTCATGCGGGCAACGGTAGGCGCGCGGCGGGCCCGCGCGCCCCCGCGTTGACCGAACCGGTACCGCCGGATTCCGTGATGTTCACGCCGGCGTGGGTTTCGACGGAGCCCGGCGCCGTGGGACTCGGACGAGCCCGGGCGTCGTGGCGTCAGCGTCCGCCCGCGACGTCCAGGAAGGAGCCGGTGACGTACGAGGCGCCGGGGGAGAGCAGGTAGAGGATGGCCTCCGCGACCTCCTCGGGCTGCCCGCCGCGCTGCATCGGCAGGTGGGGGGCGACCCGGTCGACCCGGCCGGGCTCGCCGCCGAGCGCGTGGATGCCGGTGTGGATCAGCCCCGGCCGCACCGCGTTGACCCGGATGCCCTCGGCGGCGACCTCCAGCGACAGGCCGCGGGTCATCGAGTCCAGCGCGCCCTTGGACGCCGCGTAGTCGACGTACTCGTTCGGCGAGCCGAGCCGGGACGCCGCCGAGCCGACGTTGACGATCGCCCCGCCGCGCCCGCCGTACCGGGTGGACATCCGGCGCACCGCCGCCGCCGCGCACAGGAACGGGCCGGTGATGTTCGCGGCCCAGATCCGGTTCAGCCGGTCCTCGTCGAGCTGGTCCAGCCGGCTCTGCTTCTCCAGCGTGCCCGCGTTGTTCACCAGCGCGGTCACCGGCCCGAGTTCGCGCTCCGCGGTGTCGAACAGCCGCTCCACCTCGGCGGTGGTGGTGACGTCCGCGCGGACCGCCACCGCGGTGCCGCCCGCCGCCCGGATCCGTTCCACCACCGCGTCCGCCGCGCCTTGGTCGGCCCGGTAGTTGACGCACACCCGGTAGCCGCGCTCCGCCGCCAGCACCGCGGTGGCCGCCCCGATGCCGTGTCCGCCGCCGGTGACCACGAGTACCTCGTCGGTCATGCCTGCTCCTTCCGGTGAGGCCGGTCCCCTGTCGGGGCAGCACCTCCGTTGAGGTACGACCGACCGTAGTCGATGCCGTGGTCCACGGGGCGAAATGCCTTTGCAGTCGACCCGTCCGCCCGCGCAGCATCGGCGCCATGGACCAACCCGCCTCCCCGCACGGGCCGCTGAGCCCCGACCACGCCGACCCGGCCGCGTACCTCGCCGCCGACGAGGTGGTCGACCACCACCACCCGCTGATCCGCGAACGGGCCGCCGCGCTGCGGCGCTCCGACCCGGAGGCCACCGCCGAGGCGGTGTTCACCTACGTCCGGGACGAGATCGACCACTCCGCCGACATCGGTGAGTGGAGCGCCGCGTACCGGGCCTCGGACGTGCTCGCCGCGGGCAACGCGATCTGCCACGGCAAGGCCCACCTGCTGGCCGCGCTGCTGCGCGCCAACGGCATCCCCACCGGCCTCTGCTACCAGAAGCTGGAGGTGCTGCACGGCCTCAACGCCGTGTACTGGCCGGAGAGTTCGTCCTGGGTGCGACTGGACGCCCGGGGCAACCGGAACGGCGCCGACGGCCGCTTCGCGGTCCGCCCCGCCGACGAGCAGCCCGCCTGGGCGAACGACCCCGCCCTCGGAGAGCACCACTACGGCACCGTCTACGCCGCGGTGCCGCCCGAGCTGCTGGCCGGCCTCGCCACCGGCCGCCCGGGAACCGCCGGGTTCGACCACCTGCCGCTGGAACTCCCGGACGCGAGCTAGCACGGGGACCGGCGGGACATCAGGCGTCTGCGGGCGGGCCGTCACGTGGTGGCCGACGATGCGTCAGGTGTCGGCCGCCGCGCGGAGGGCGGCGAGCTTCGGGGCGCGGCTCTTCGGCGAGTCCAGGCTGAAGCCGCGGGCGTCGCCGAGCTCGTCGCGGACGAACGCCTCGGTCCGCTCGATCGCCTCCTGCAGCGCGGCGTCCTTCGGTACGAACAACTGGTGCACCAGCTCGCGCTGTTCGGGGTCGTACTCCCAGAAGCCGATGATCCGCCCGCGGTCCACCACCAGGTGGGTCTGCGGGTCGGCCTCGCCGCCGAAGCTCCGCCCGGTCCGGGACGCCGGGACCGGGCGGCCGGCGTCGAGTGCGTCGACCAGCCTGGACAGGTCGCGGTGCAGCAGGTGCAACCCGTCGATACCGGCCAGCAGCGCGTACGAGGGCTCGGTCGGGATGGTGAACTGCTGGAACTCGTCCAGCAGTTCGGCGGGCATCAGCAAGTCGGTGCCCGGCAGCTCGACCAGTTCCAGGGGCGTCAGTGCGGCTTTGGCGGTGGCCGCAGTGAAGCCCGAGAACCAGCGGAAGTGCTTCACCGAGGCGGGCGCCGCCCAGGCGAAGTACCGCTCCGCCAGCTCCGCCGCCGAACCGTGCACCGGCTGCTCCCAGCGCACGTAACCGTAACGCTGCTGGTCCAGGCGGCCGTTGACCGGCACTCGGCGGATCAGCCCGCGAGCCTGCAGCAGGCCCAGCGCCAGCGGCAGGGTGGTCGACAGTCCGCGCTTGCGTCCCGGCTCCCCGAGCGAACGGGCGGTCGGGCCCGCTCCGGCGCGAATCGCCGATGGATCCAACGGCTGTTCGTCGTCCAGGAGTTGGCGCACGGTCAGGCAGAGCTGCTCCACCTCGTCCCGGGTCACTCCCAGATGCTTGGCCGCCGCGGTGAGCTCCGCCTCCGGCGCACCTGCGCCCGCGGCCAGGCCCAGCGCGAAGTCCCGCGCCGGCAGCACGTACGTACAGCCCCGGGCGGAGGGCAGCTCGTGCACCTCCAGTGCCGCCACCGCCGCGTCCACCGCCGCCCGCCCCAGGCCCGCCCGGGCGAACAGCCCCAGGTACGGCGCCGCCCCGCCCACCGACCGGGCCCACCCCGTCGCCGCCAACACCTCGGCCGCGGACGCCCCCACGCGTCGGCCGCCGTCCAACCACTGCCGCTGCGCCCACCAGGCCCGCAGCTTCGCCGCTGGGATCTCGCCGTTCGCCATGCGCCCAGTATCCGGCGGCGGCGGGCACCCGGCCGGTAGCGGCGGCCCCGGGCCGTGTCGGGAGCGTGGGCGAGGGGGGCGGGCGGACGGGGGCGACGGGGGGCGGAAATCGTTCGCGTGTCCGGGTGCGGAGCGGTCAGACTGCCGGAACCGAATCCAGGCCCGTCAAGGGCCGTCGAGGGTCGCCGCGGGCCGTCGCGGGTCGTTGCGGCCGCGCGAGGCCCGTGACGCCCGTGACGCCCGTGACGCCCGCGAGGGCCCGTCCGTTGGGAGGCGACCACCCGTGCACGTCCTGCTCTCCGGCATCGTCGGCTCCACCGCGTACGGCCTCGCCCACGCGGGCTCCGACCTCGACCGGCTCGGCCTGTTCGCCGCACCCACCGTCGCCTTCCACGGCCTGCACCGGCCCACCGAGTCGCACGTCACCACCGCGCCCGACCGCACCCTGCACGAGGCCGCCAAGTGGTGCCGCCTCGCGCTCGGCGGCAACCCGACCGCCGCCGAACTGGCCTGGCTGCCCGAGGAGTTGTACGAAGTCCGGACGCCGCTCGGCGAGGAGCTGATCGCCATCCGGAGCAGCTTCCTGAGCGCGGGCGCGGTCCGCAACTCCTATCTCGGCTACGCCGGCCAGCAGTTCCGCAAGCTCACCGCCCGGGACACCGCCGACCCGCGGGGCCGGGCCAAGGCCGCGAAGAACGCCCGCCACCTGGTCCGGCTGGTCCGCCAGGGCGTCCACCTCCACGAGACCGGCCGCCTGGAGATCCGGCTGCCCGACCCGGACGGCGTCCGCGAGCTCGGCGAACGCTACGCGGAACACCCGCAGGAGGCCGCCGCGCTGCTCGCCGACGCCGAACACCGCCTCGCCCGCCCCGGCGTCCTCCCCGACGCCCCCGACGAACGCCCGGTCGAGGACTGGCTCCGCCGCGTCCGCGCCGCCCACCTCCCAACCGCCTGACCTGCGACCCGACCTGGTCCCTGACCCACCGTCGACACCTCGCCGAGCCCGCGACCCGCCCCGGCAATCCGCTGGCCATCCGCCACGGGTCACCAGGTAGGATCACCCCGGCAGGCGCTGTCCCACCGGACAACCGCCGGCCACCGGGCCGCTAGCTCAATTGGCAGAGCTGCGGACTTTTAATCCGTAGGTTCAGGGTTCGAACCCCTGGCGGCCCACCACAGTAAGACGGCCCCTCATCAGCTACTTGAGCCTGATGAGGGGCCGTCTTCATTCGAACGCCGGTGGTGTGCGTCGGCCCGACCGCTTGAAGGGCAGCCGGGCCGATGAGGTCGCGCTGGTGGAGCGGAGGTTCGGACGGCGTCGGGGCTGCAGCCCTCGATCCGTTCGGTTCGCATGGTATCGAACTAGTGTATGAGTCGCCTTGAGCTAGGCGGCCGGTGCGTCGAAGGTGCGACGGTCGGGCGTCCGGCCGGCAGCCTGGGTGGTTCCGGATCGACTCCGCGTACCGGTTGATCGAGGCGACCAGCTCGCCCCGGGCGTACTGCCCGCACCGCACACAGAACCCGGACGCCTGAATTGGCGGCGCCTGCGGTGCCTTCACACCGGCCACCCGGGCGGGAGTTCCCGACTGGAACACATTGGCTCAGCGATCACGGCCACGACGTTGCTCAACGTGTCGGTGTCGCTGCTGGCGCTGATCGCCAACCTGCCAGCAGCCTGCGTGAGCTGGAGGATGGCGGCGTGGTCGGATGGCGAGTTCGGGTCGGCCATGGCCATCAGGTAGTAGCACCGGCAGCGCATCTGCCGTATCGCCACGTCGAACCCAGTGCCGCGCACGTACTGGCATGCGGCGTCCAGCACGACCTCGCGGTATGCCGCCGTGGCGATGGTGGACGTCACGCGCCCGCCTGACGTGAGATCACCACGGCGTGCGTTCGCCCCTCGATCACCACGGAGTACGTCACACTTGGCCGTCGGTCGAACAGCAGGGTGACGGTCTCCGCAGCGTCCTCGCCGCAGAGGAGAGACTGGTACGCGTCGTACTGGCCACTGCCCATCGGCAGCGCCCGCAGGGCATCCCACAGCACTCTGAGTGCGGCGGGCAGCGTGGGGAACTCGCGGGGCTCCATGATCCCAGTGATCCCCACGGTGACCGCTGGGCGCGTTGGTGCCGCAGAGACCCGGCTCACGCCGACCGCCAGGTCGTGGCGGCGGTGAGGTAGTCGTCGTAGCAGTCGGTGGTGTTCGGGTTACGGTCCCGGCCAGTTCCGGACACGCAGCGCCCGCACGTGCCGCACGGCCGGTGCCGCGGCTCCTCGCCCGGCAGGGGGGCGAGGCAGGGGTGCTCTCTGGTCTCGGCCATGGGTTCCTCCTTGCGAGCTGACCGCATCGCGATCAGGTTCGACCAGGACTGCGGGGCAGGCAATGACGGTCCCGTCATGACAACCGCGGGTTCTCACGGTGTGGTGATGATGCTTCAGCAGGGTTCTCACCGTCAGCCCGTGAAGGCGGCCATGCGTGCCAGCCCCCGGCGCTACCGTGGTGTCACCGCCACTACCGCTGCAGGAGTGAGCATGAGCCCGTCGGCCCGGAGCACAGCCGCCCAGTTACGTGCGACCGCCGAGACGGAGGGCTGGACGGCGTGGGACCTCGCGTCCCGGATCGCCCAGGCTGCCGACGTGTCGCTCACCCAGGCTCACCGGCTCGCCCGCGGCTGGACTCTCGTCCAGGCAGCGGCGGCATATCGTGCGGCCCGTGGCCCCGTGACGGTGCAGCAGCTCTCCAGTTGGGAGACTGGCGCGGTCCGCCCCGGAGACTCCCACCTCGACGGACTGTGCGAGCTGTACCAGACCCGTCCCGACCGACTCGGGTTCGGGCGGGACTACACCCCAGCCGGCCAGCAAGGCGTCGCCCATAACACGGCGCCGCTCGCTGGACGCATCGCACAACGCGGGCATCAGGCGCCTGCCGAGCAGCGGGCGATACTGCACGGCCTGCTCGACGGGCTCGGGGTGACCCTGTCGGGACAGGTTCTCGACACCCTCGCTGCCGCCCGGCATGGCATGTCCGAAACCCTCGCCGACGGGCTGGCCGAGACCACCATCGACCAGTGGGAGCGGTCGGCCGCCGAGCACGGCCAGTCGTACCAGGTCGTCCCCCCGGGGCAGATGCTCGGTGGCGCAGTGCTCGACTTCGTCGAGGTGCAGCAGTTCCTGACGCACCGGCAGCCTGCCGATCGGCGTAGTCGCCTCTGCCACGTGGCCGCCCAGCTCGCTGGCGCGGCCGGGATGGCGCTTGTAGCGCTCGGCGCGCACCGCGAGGCGAGGGAGTGGTTCCGGTGCGCGCAGCTCGCTGCGGAGGAGACGGGCGACCGCGCGCTGCGAGCGTGGCTGCTGGCCCGCGAGGCGGTCATCCCCTTCTACTACGGCAGCCCAGCGGCATCTGCCCAGCTCGCGGAGCGGGCCCGCCTGGTGGCCGGATCCACGGCTTGCGCGACCGCCGCGTGGGCGCCGGCCCTGGAGGCACGGTCGCTGGCCCGGCTGGGCCGCGCCGACGACGCACGCGCGGCCATGGCGCTCGCCGAGCGCGCCTTCGAGCGCCTCGACGACCGGCACACCAGCGACCTCGCCTATGGCTACACCGCCCGCCAACTCCGCTGGCACATCGGCAGCATGCACACCGCTCTCGGCGACACCCGGCGCGCCCAGCTCGCCCTCGACGAGGCCCTGGCCATGTACTCCCCAGCCGAGCGGCTCGACCGGGCGCTGATCGCGCTCGACCAGGCAGCCGGCCTGATCGGCGTCGGCGAGATCAGCACCGGCGCGCAGGTCGGCACGATGGCGCTGGACTCCCTGCCCGCCGAGCACCGGACGGGCATCGTCCTGGCCCGCGCCCGGGAGGTCGCCGCCAACGTGCCGATGCGCGGCGTCCGGAGTCCGATGGTGGCCGGACTGCGGGAGATGATCGAGGAGTCGGAGTTCCTGGCGCTCCCCGGCTAGGGTCGGCGGGCCAGTACCTGCAGCAGCCCGGTGACGGCGACGCCGGCCACGATCTCGCGCCGGTCGATCATGTCCTGGATCCGCTCGAGCGGGATCCACTCGATCCGGTCGGCCTCGTGGGTGTCGACGGGCGGGGCGATGAACTCGGCGCTGCGGGCCAGGAAGACGTGGTGCTCGGCGTTGCTCATCCCGCCGATGGGCTGGTTATAGGCGAGCGGTTTGACTGCGGTGACGCGCCAGCCGGTCTCCTCCTCGACCTCCCGGGCGGCTGCCGCGGCCAAGGTCTCCCCGCCCTCGACGATGCCTGACGGGATCTCCCAGTTCCAGGTGTCGGTAGCGAAGCGGTGGCGCCACATCATCAGCACCTCGTCGCGGTTGTTGAGCACCACGGTGGCAGCGACCGGCGCGAACCGGACCAGATGGTGCTCGTAGCGCGGCTGGCCCGGAGGTTCGACGTCGACCAGCTCCAAGTTCACCCAAGGGCTGGTGTAGATGGGGCGGCTACCGTACACGGTCCACTCGCTCATACCCGTGATCATCCCACGGGCATTGTCCGGTACGGCCGTTGACCCCGGACAGGACGAAGCGCCCCGCCCGTCGACCGAAGCCGAGGGGCGGGGCGTGTTCAGTGCTGAATCAGAGTGATCGCGGCGAGGACCAGCGCGGCCAGGCCCGTCAACGCGCCGAGGGCCGGCAGCGGCAAGTGGTTGCGCTCCGGCCCGTCCACCCGCTTGTCCAGGTCCGCGACCCGCGCGTCGGTCTGGTCCGCGCGCTGCAGCAGCAGGTTCAACTGCCCGTCCGTGTGGGCGAATCCCACGTCCACGCTCCTACGCAGCTCGGCGAGCTCCAGGGCGACCGAGACGCCGCCATCCTGCGGTGGGGACGTCACGTGGCCTCCGGCGGGAGCGGTGGGACCGGCTCGATCAGCGGCAGCGACGCCTTGGCCGGCGCGGCCCGCAGCCAGGCCCGCAGCCAGGACGGCAGCCAGCCGGCCACCAGCGGCAGCGCGAGCAGCCGGGTAACGGAACCGGAGACCGCGAGCACGACACCCAGGCCCGGCACGGTGTCCCGGATCCCGGCACTGTGCACGAGCAGCGGCATGCCCTCGGCGGCACCGACCACGACCGCGAAGACGGTACGGACGACGCGCAAGTCGAGTCCTTCATGGTCAGGTCCCCTTCGGCAGCGCGGCGCCGAGCGCGGCCCGGGCGCCAGCCGCCGCGGCGGCGTCCAGCTGGGCCTGGGTATCCGAACGCGTGCTCGCCGGATGTGGGTGCGCCGAGCGCGGGTCCCCCGGATGCGTGTGCGGCGAGCGGGGGCCGCGGCATGCGGTCGGCGGCGCGTGTCACATTCGGTGGCTGGGCGGGGTCAGTGCGGTGAGAGCGAGGAACGCACCCGAGAGAGGGATGACCCATGAACACTGTTTCCACCCAGAGCGTCGAGGCCCAGGAACTCCGGTCGCGGATGTCGGACCCGGTGGCGCAGGTGCCGGAGCTGGAGGAGCTGTCGGGCTGGCTGTTCCGGGCGACGGGGAACCGGTCGGTGCCGCGTACGACGATCGCGCTGATGCACCTGCGGGCCGGTCAACTCGTCGAGAGCACCTACCTGGTGATGCTGAACGCCGGGATGCTGCGGAAGGCGGGGGAGACCGAGGAGCGGATCACCGCGGTGGCGTCCTGGCGGACGGCACCGTACTTCACTCCTGCGGAGCGGGTGGCGCTCGCGCTGGTCGAGGCGGTGCTGACGCCGAGTCAGCGCGGCGAGCGTGTCCCGGACGAGCTGTACGCCGAGGCGGCCGCGCTCTACGACCCGAAGGCGCTCACCACGCTGGTGCTCGCGATCGGGCAGGTGAACTTCTTCGTCCCGCTCGCGCTGATCGGCAAGCCGGTGCCGGGGGTGAAGCCGTCCGAGCAGTGGACCTGAGCCGGGCTCAGGTGTCGGCGGGACGGGTGAGGGCGCCGCACGTCTGACCGAGCTGGGCGGCGTCGGCGTCGATCTTCGCGAGCCGGACGGACGGGTCGCCGCGTAGTTGGTCGCCGCGCAGTTGGCCGAGGTCGTCGGACAGGTCGGCGATCAGTCGGTAGAGGGCGGCCGAGGCAATCGGGAGCAGGCGGTCGAGCTCGACGACGGCCCGGTCGGCCGCGTCCGCCCGGCTGTCCGGGGTGCCGTCGGCGGTTCGGTGGAAGGCGGCCAGGGACTGCGTGGCCTGGTCGCAGACCAGGCGGACCGACGGTGTGCGGGACGGAGTCGGCGAGGGCTCGGGCGTCGGCGTCGCGGGTCGCGGGTTGCCGGTGTGGGGAGGGGAGGTGGGGTTGGCGGGCATCGTCGTGGCGCCCGGGGGCGGTGACGAGGACGGCGAGATGCTGACGGCCACGAAGACCAGGACGACGCTGACCAGGCCGGCCGCGGCGGCGACGAAACCCGGCCAGGCCCGGGCGGTGCGGCCGGGGACAGCGATGGCCCCCGCCCCGACGCTGCTCCGGAGCCGCTGCGGCGGTGACGCCAGGACGGGCGGCGCCGTGGCGGCGCGGCGCGGGGCGGTCGCGGCGAGCGGTGCGGCCGCGTCGGTGGCCGGGGCGGTGGCCGGGGCGTCGATGAGCGAGGCCAGGTAGCGGCGCCACCAGGGGAGTTCGCGGCTGAGACGGTGCCCGGTCGGCGTGGGCGGCTGTGGGGTGCGGGTGAGGAGGGAGCCGAGGTAGCGGTTGCCGAAGGTCACGGGCCGACCTCCCCGGTCGGGCTGCCGGCGGGGAGCGGGGCCAGCGGGCGGTCGTCCGGGGGATTCGGCGGGGGCGGCTCGGTGCCACCGACGATGTTCTGCAGGCTGGTGGCGGTGCCGAGTTGGCGCAGCAGCGCGGGCGCCGAGGCTCCGGCGGCGACGGCGGCGTACAGGCCGCTGATCTGGGAGTGCAGCAGCCAGCCGCCGAGTGCGCCGAGGGCGATGCGGCTGAGCGCGGCGGCGACGTCCGCGGACGGGTCGATGAAGTTCCGCAGTGGCGGCACCCGGCGGCGGGGGTGTTCGCGGGCGCGGTGCCGTGCGGCCTGCCAGGCCAGCAGGCGGCCGTTGGTGACCACCAGTTCGACCAGCGCGCCGCCCACAGCCCCGTACCCCGCCGCCGCCAACCAGTTCAACTCTGCCTCTCCCCGAGCAAGTTGAATGCGTGCAGACAGCATCCAACACCGGCCGACCCGCTTTCAAGCGCGGGACCCGGGCCGGATGGGAAGGGGAAGAGGGCGGCCAGGCGGAGAGTGCCGGCGAGGGCGAGGGCGAGGGCGAGGGCGAGGGCGAGGGCGAGGGCGAGAGCGGGGGCGAAGGCGAAGGCGAGGGCCGGACAGAGGCCCGGTGCGGGGCGTGTCGCGGCCCCGGTGGAGCGGGTGCTCCACCGGGGCCGGCCGTAGCGAGCGCCTAGTTGCCCAGGGCGGTGTCGGGGATCCAGGAGCCGTGGATGCCGGCGGTGACCCGGCGGGGCAGGTGGACGGTGGCGACGGTGGCGAGGTCGGCGGCGTCCAGGACCAGGAGCTGGGAGGCGTCCTGCTTGAGGTCGGAGACGACGGTGAGCAGGTAGCCGTCGTCCTCGCGGGTGGCGCCGTCGGCGGGGACGAAGACCGCCTCGCTGGGCATCCGGGCGTCGCCGACGGGGGAGAGCAGGCGCTCGCCGGTGGTGCGGTCGTACTTGACCAGGCCGTAGCCACCCTGGCCGTGCTGGTCGGGGAAGGAGACGGCGTAGAGGTAGCGGTGCTCGGCGCCGAGGAGGTCCTCGTTGAAGGTGGGGAACTCGATCGCCAGGTCGTCGACGATCTCCTCGCGGACCCGGCCGGCTGCCAGGTCGATCACCCAGCGGCGGTTCAGGGAACGGGTGTTGGGCTCGCTGCCGCGGTCCGGCGCGCCGACCCACCAGTTCCAGGAGAGGCGGAAGCCCTCGCGGTCGACGGTCGGACCCTCCAGCACGATCCGGCCGGCCGCGTCCTCGTAGGCGTTGGCGGTGTGCAGCATGCTGCCGGGGGCGATCGGGAACCAGCGGACCTGCTCGGCGCCGCGCGGGCCGCGCGGCATGACGCCGATCCGGGCGGGCTGCCCGTCCTGCCAGGAGTACGGAATGCCGGAGTGCTCGGCCGGGTCGAAGGTGACGTTGCCCTCGACGAAGACCACGTGGTTGCGGGTCAGCGCGAAGTCGTGCTTGAGCGCGGCACTCGCCCCCGGTACCTCGATCGCCTCGGTGATCCGGCCGCTCGGGTCGGCGACGTAGTACATCAGGTACGGCGGGAAGGGCGAGGAGCCGAAGAAGTGCAGCTCCCCGGTGACCGGGTCGGTCTTCGGGTGGGCGGTCATCGCGGTGCGCAGCCGGCCGCCGAAGTCGTAGGCGCCGACGGTGTCCAGCTCGGCGGTCAGCTCGAACGGGAGGTTGGCCTCGCAGAGGGCGAGCAGCTTCCCGCCGTGCTCGATGACGTGGGTGCCGGCGGAGGAGGCGGTGAGGTCCGGGCCGTGCTCGGTGAGGTAGGGCGCACCGTCCAGCGCGGGCGTCTGCACCCAGCGGTTGCGGTACCACTCGGCGCGGCCCTCGCGCAGCCGGATGCCGTGCACCATGCCGCTGCCCTTGAACCAGTGGGACGGGGTGACGCCGGCCTTCGGGTTGTGGCTGTTGCGGATCAGCCGGCCGGTCAGCTCGGTCGGCAGGGTGCCCTCGACGGGGAGCGAGGTGGCGGTGATCTCGTCGACGGCGGGCTCGTAGTGGCCGATCAGGTAGGGCTTGGCGGAGTCGGCGAACGTCGTGGCGGTGGTCATGGCGGTGTCTCCTAGGCAGCTGAGTGGCGGGTGGGCGAGGCGGGGGGTGAGAGGACGAGCCGGGGGTGAGAGGACGAGTCGGCGGGTCAGGCGGACCGCTCGGCGCGGGACTTGAGGGTGGCGAGCCATGCGGTCAGCGAGTCGTGCAGCGCGGCGCGCAGCGGCTCGGTGGCGGCCTCGACCGGCGCGCCGGCCCAGGACTCCTCGGTGCGGACCAGCACCCCGTCGCCGTGGCGCTCGAAGCTCCAGACGTGGACTCCGTCGATGCCGGAGGCCGGTCCGCCCCAGACGATCCGCTCGCCGGGGACGAGTTCCTGGACGGTGGAGGTGATGTCCAGGCCGTGGGTGTGCCAGCGGAAGGAGGCGCCGGTCGCCAGCGGGCCGTCGAGGGTGGCGCTGTCGATGTCGGCGAGCCAGTCGGCCCAGTGGTCGATGTCGGTGTGCAGGTTCCACACCCGCTCGATCGGGGCGTCGATCTCGATGGCGAGCAGGACGACGACGGGGGCGGTCGGGTCGATGGTGATCATGGCTACAGGCCTTTCCTGACGGCGGGCTGACGGGTGATCAGGGTCGGGGCGGTGCGCAGGCGGCAGGTGAGGGCGCCGGCCAGGCCGGCGGTCGCGGCGAGGACGGCGGCGGAGACGGCGAAGGCGGTGCGGTAGCCGGCCGTCAGGGCCTCGGGCAGCGGCTGGTGGGCGGCGTGGGCGGTGGCGGCCCCGGCCAGGGTGGCGAGCACGGCGAGGCCGAGGGTGCCGCCCAACTGGCGGGTGGTGTTGGCCAGTCCGCCGGCCAGTCCGGCGTCGCGGGCCGGGACGCCGGCCACCGAGAGGGCGGTGAGCTGGACGAACGCGGTGCTCAGGCCGAGTCCGATCAGCAGCATCGGGCCGAGCAGGTCGGCGGCGTAGCTGCCGTGGGCGTCCAGCCGGGAGAGCCAGAGCAGTCCGGTGGCCGCGGCGAGCAGCGCGCCGAGCAGGGTGGCCCGGTCGCCGATCCGGGCGGCGAGCCGTGGGGCGGCCGCCGAGCCGAGCATCATCGTGATGGCGAGCGGAAGTTGGCCGAGGCCGGTGAGCAGTGGTCCGGCGCCGAGCACCTGCTGCTGGTAGAGCGGCAGGAAGTAGAAGAGGGCGATCCACACCGAGCCGAGCAGGGCGGTCAGCAGGTTGCCGACGGCGACGGTGCCGCTCCGCAGCAGCCGGGGCGGCAGCAGCGGGTCGGGGTGGCGGCGCTCGATCCGGGCGAACAGGCCGGTCAGCAGCGCGGCGACGGCGAGGCCGGTCAGGACGGGGGTGCTGGTCCAGCCGCTGGTGCGGGCGGTGGTCAGGGCCCAGACCAGGGCGGTGAGGGCGAGGGTGACGGTGGCGGCACCGGCGAGGTCGAAGCGGGCGGGAGGGGAGGGGAGAGCGGGGGTGGGTGAGGAGGGGGGAGTGGGAGCGGGAGGGGGGAGGTGAGCGGGGGAAGGCGTGGAGGAGGGTGAGGTTCCGTCGGTGCGCAGCGCGCTCGGGGTGGCCGGGACGAGCAGGGCGGTGGCGGTGAAGGCGAGGGCGGCGGCGAGCGCGGTGAGGTGGAAGATCCACGGCCAGCCCCAGCTCTGGGCGACGGCTCCGCCGAGCAGGACGCCGGCCGCTCCGCCCGCTCCGGAGACGGCGCCCCAGACGGCGAGGGCGCGGCCGCGGTCAGGACCTGGCGGGTGCAGGTCGAGGAGTAGGGCGAGTGCGGCGGGGGCGATGGCGGCGGCGCCGAGGCCCTGGAGGGCGCGGGCGGCGATCAGTGGGGTCGCGCCGTTCGCGAGGCCGGCGGTGAGCGAGGCGAGGGCGAAGAGGGCAAGTCCGGCGAGCAGCACCCGGCGGCGGCCGAGCCGGTCGGCGAGCCGGCCGCCGGGCAGCAGGAGCGCGCCGAAGGCCAGGCCGTAGGCGTTGACCACCCAGGTCGGGCCGGTGCCGGTGAGGGCGGTGGCGGCGGCGATGTCGGGGAGTGCGACGTTCACGTTGGAGGTGGCGAGCAGGACGGTGAACTGCCCGGCGGCGAGGGCCGCGAGGGCGGGTCCGGGGCGGCGCATGCGGGTCACGGCTACTCCTTCCGAGTGCAGGTTAGTGTGGTTGACCACTCACTCTCTGGGCCGAAAGAACGGCGAGGCGTGGAGCCCCGCCGGCAAGCGAAGGGTGTCGGTGCGTCAGTAGTGCGTGATGCCCGCGGCGAGCGTGCGGGTCCACGGGGCGTCCACCTCGTCCACGCCGATCGACACGATCAGGTGGCACAGCATGCCCAGCGCGAAGAACTGCTGGACCTCCTGCTCGGTGCCGCCGGAGGCCCCGCGTACGTACTCCACCAGCCGGGCGTAGCCCTGCTGGGCGGCGGCCCGGACGGCCGGCTCGGAGACCGCGGCGGCCTGGGCGTGCAACTGGATCAGCATCAGGTCGTTGTTGCTGATCAGCCGGGCGTACGCGTCGCCCATGGCGTCCAGGACCACCTGGGCGGAGCTGCCGCGGGCGTCGGCGGCGGCCTGTTCCAGGGCGGCCCGGACCTGGACGAAGCAGTGCTCGACCACGGCGGTGAACAGCTGCTCCTTGCTGGGGAAGAGCCGGTAGACGTAGGCCTGGGAGATGCCCGCCGCCTTGGCCACCTCGGTGGTGGTGGTGCCCCAGTAGCCGCGGGCGGCGAAGGCGCCGATTGCGGTGCGGAGCACCGTCTCGCGGCGTTCCTCGGCGGTGGAGAGCTGGCGGGGGCGTTCCGTCTTCATGTGAGTACTCAACCACTCACACTTTTGAGTGTCAAGCGGGATTGGCAGACGGGTCGGTGCCGGGGGTGGGGTTGGCGAACGGGGCGGCGCGCCGGGGCGTGGGTGGCGGACGGGGCGGCGAGCCGGAGGCGGGGATGGCAGACGGGGCGGCGAGCCGGAGGCGGGGATGGCAGACGGGCTGGTGTCGCGGGTGGGGTTGGCGGACGGGGCGGCACGCCGGGGCGGGGTTGGCGGAGGGGCGGTGCGCCGAGGCGGGGTTGGCGGAGGGGCGGTGCGCCGGGGCGGGGTTGGCGGAGGGTCGGTGCGCCGGGGCGGGGTTGGCGGAGGGGGCGGCGCGCCGGGGGCGGGGATGGCAGACGGGCTGGTGTCGCGGGTGGGGTTGGCGGACGGGGCGGCACGCCGGGGCGGGGATTGCGGAGGGTCGGTGCGCCGAGGCGGGGTTGGCGGAGGGGGCGGCGCGCCGGGGCGGGTCGGTGTGGCCAGCGTGCCGGGGCGGGGTGGTGTGCGGGTTGGTGCCGGGGGCGGGGTTGGCGGAGGGTCGGCGCGCCGGGTGGGTGGTGTGCGGGTCGGTGCCGGGGCTGGGGTTGGTGGAGGGGCCGCCGCAGGCGGGATAGCGGGTGGATAGCCGAGTCGGTTCGGGCCGATAGCCGGGGGTCGGAGAGTGGTTCCCGGAAGGCGACCTCCGCCGGAACGTGAGGACTCGGAAGATGATCGATTACCAGAGCCGTACGGCGTCGAGGGAGACGGCGTCTCCCCTCGCCGCTGAACTGACCAGTGTCGTCAAGCGGTTCACCAACGCCAAGGGCGAGCCGTTCACGGCCGTCAACGGGCTGGACCTGCGGATCCGGCGGGGCGAGGTGGTGGCGTTCCTCGGCCCGAACGGTGCCGGCAAGACCACCACCATCGACATGCTGCTCGGGCTGACCCGGCCCGACGAGGGTGAGGTGCGGCTGTTCGGGCAGGAGCCCGAGCAGGCGGTGCGGGCCGGCCGGGTGGCCGCGGTGCTGCAGACCGGCGGGCTGCTGCCCGACCTGACGGTCGAGGCGACCATGCACATGCTGGGCTCGCTGCACCCGGGCGCCGACCCGGAGCGCTGCATGGCCCGGGCGAACATCACCGAGCTGCGCAGCCGCCGGGTGGCGGCCTGCTCCGGCGGTGAGCAGCAGCGGCTGCGGTTCGCGCTGGCGCTGCTGTCCCGCCCCGACTTCCTGGTGCTGGACGAGCCGACCGCCGGCATGGACGTGGTGGCCCGCCGGGACTTCTGGGCGGCCGTCCGGGAGGACGCGGCCCGCGGCATGACCGTCATGTTCGCCACCCACTACATGGAGGAGGCGGACCAGTTCGCCGACCGGGTGGTGCTGATCGACCGAGGTTCGGTGGTCGCCGACGGCTCGGCCTCCGCGATCCGCGCCGCGACCAGCGGCCGTACCGTCTCCGCGGTGCTCAGCCCGTACGAGGCCGGCGTGGTCTCCCGGACGCCCGGGGTGCGCTCCAGCAGCGTCCGCGGTGAGCGCACGTACTTCACCTGCACCGACTCGGACGCGCTGCTGCGGGTGCTGGTCGGCGAGACCGCCGCGACGGACATCGAGGTGGCCCCGCGCAGCCTCGAAGAGGCCTTCATGGCCATCACCGAGCACCGCCGTACCGTTTCGAAGGAGATCTGATGGCCGCCGTCACGGCGCCCGCCGCCCGCACCCGCACCTCCGCCTTCAACGGCGTGAACCCGACGTTCGTCCGCTACGAGCTGCGCCGCCGGTTCAACCGGCAGACCACCATCTTCACGGTGCTGCTGCCCGCGGTGCTCTACCTGGCCCTGTTCCGCACCGCCCCGTCCGGCGGGGCGAGCCTGCCGCACGGCAACTTCGCCGCCTGGATGATGATCGGTCAGGCGGTGTACGGCGCGGCCACCGCGGCGGTCAGCTCGGCCGCCACCATCTCGGTGGAGAAGTCGGTCGGCTGGATGCGCACCATCGCGATGAGCCCGCTCACCCCGCCCGGCTACCTGCTGGTCAAGGTGGTCTGCTCGGTGCTGATGGCCGGCGTGCCGGTCGCCATCGTCGGGGTGCTGGGCGCCCTGACGGGGGCTCAGGCCGACACCAACGTCTGGGTGGTCTCGCTGCTGGTCGCCTGGGTCGGGGCCGCGGTCTTCGCCGCGCTCGGCATCGGGATGGGCCTGGCGATGAAGCCCGACGTGGTGATGCACATGCCCGGCCTGACCATGACCGCGCTGGCCTTCCTCGGCAACCTGTTCATCCCGCTCACCGGGACCATGCTCGAGGTCTCCCGCTACACCCCGATGTACGGCGTGGCCACCCTGGCCCGCTACCCGCTGAACGACGGCTTCTCCTTCCACGGGGAGCACTCCAGCGTCACCGGCGCGGTCTTCAACCTGCTGGCCTGGTTCGCCGGCTTCTCCTTCCTGGCGATCCGCCGCTTCCGCAAGTCCACCGGCCGCCCGTAACCACGGCCGGCCCCGCAAGCACCTCGTAGCCACCGAACCGCACCGGGCCAGGCCCGCCGTGCGCAGGCCCCACACGAAAGGGGGTTAGAACACATGTTCGCATTCATCGCACCGGGGCAGGGCTCCCAGACCCCGGGCATGCTGGCCGCCTGGTTGCGCGACCCGGCCGTCGCCGAACGGGTGCGCGCCTGGTCCGAGGCCGCCGACTGCGACCTGGTCCACCTCGGCACCAAGGCCCCGGCCGCGGAGATCGCCCGGACCGAGCACACCCAGCCCTTGCTGGTCGCCGCCGGCCTGCTGGCCCACGCGGCGCTGGACGGCCTCGTCGAGGACGGCGGCGCGGTCGCCGCCGGCCACTCGGTCGGCGAGCTCACCGCGGCGGTGTACGCCGGGGTGCTGGAGCCCGCCGACGCCGTCCGGCTGGCCGCGATCCGCGGCCGGGCGATGGCCGAGGCCTGTGCCGAGGCGCCCACCTCGATGGCCGCCGTGGTCGGCGGTGATCCGGCCGAGGTGCTCGCCCGGATCACCGCGGCCGGCCTCACCGCCGCCACCTTCAACGGCCCCGGCCAGATCGTCGCCGCCGGCGCCGTCGACGCCCTGGCCGAGCTGCAGTCCGACCCGCCCCCCGGGGCGACCGTGAAGCCGCTCACCGTCGCCGGGGCCTTCCACACCCCGTACATGGAGTCCGCCCGGCAGCGGGTCGCCGCCGCCGCCGAGACCGTGCGCTTCGCCCGGCCCCGGCAGCTGCTGCTCTCCAACGCGGACGGCGCACTGGTCGAGGACCCCGCGGAGATCCGCCGCCGGCTGGTCGACCAGGTGGTCAGCCCGGTCCGCTGGGACCTCTGCCTGACCTCGCTGGCCGCGCTCGCCCCCGAACTGACCGTCTCCCTCCCGCCCGCCAAGACCCTGGCGAGCATCCTCAAGCGCCAGCACCCCGAACTCGAGGTCCTGTCCCTCACCAGCGCCCGCGACATCACCCGCGCCCAGGAGCGCCTCGCCGCCCCCGCCAGACGAGGAGAGCCCGCCAATGCCAGCGCCGCGGCAGGCAGCCTTCGCCCCGTCGCGGCCCGACACATCCCGCCTGGACGCCCCGCCGAAGCACCCGAGTACACCCAGTACGAGGGCGCTCCGGCGGCACGCCCAGCCGGGCGCGGCGGGCCGCTCCTCGACGGGCGAAGCCTGCCTGCCGCGGCGCTCGTGTCTGACCTCATCGACCGCCCGCGCGTCGAGCGGGCCGAGCACCTCGCGGTGACCGATGCCGAGGGCGGGGTGACCTACCGTCAGCTGGGGACCGCCGTGGACCGGGCGGTGGGGTGGCTGCGCGGGCAGGGGATCGCCGCGGGTGACCGGGTGGTGTACGCGGGGGGCAACGACCGTTCGTTCCTCGCGCTGTTCTGGGCCACCCTGCGGATCGGTGCGATCTTCGTCCCGGTCCACCCGGACCTGACGGACCACCAGGTCGACCACATCGTCTCCGACTGCGAGGCCGCGCTGGCGATCTGCCCGCCCGGCGCGGGCCGCCGGGCCGCTCGCACCGTCGAGGCCGAACAGGCCTGGCAGCAGGTGCTGGCCGGCGCCGAGGACGACTTCCGGGCCGACGTCCCGGACACCGCCGTGGCGATGCTGATCTACACCTCCGGCACCACCGGCCGCCCCAAGGGCGTGGTCTGCCCGCACCGCCAGATGCTCGCCGCGCTGCACGCCATCAACGAGCGGCTGCGCTACGAGGCCGCCGACGTGGTGCTCTGCCGACTGCCGCTCTCCTTCGACTACGGCCTCTACCAGGCGCTGCTCGCCACCCTGGTCGGCGGCTCCCTGGTGCTGGCCCGCCGCTCCGAGGACGTCGGACTGCTCCGGCTGATCGAGCGCACCGGCGTCACCGTCGTCCCGCTGGTGCCCTCGCTGGCCCAGATGCTGACGCTGCTCCAGGGCAAGCTGCGCCGCCCCACCCGGGTGCGGCTGTTCACCAACACCGGGGCCCGCCCCGGCCGGGCGGTGATGGCCGAGCTGCTGGAGGTCTTCCCCGGCTCGGTGTTCGCCTCGATGTACGGCATGACCGAGTGCAAGCGGATCTCCATCCTCGACCCGGCGGAGTACGCCGAGCACCCCGACTCGGTCGGCCCGCCGATCCCCGGCGACGCGGTGCGCATCGTCGGCGCCGACGGCGCGGAGCTCGGCCCGCGCGAGACCGGCGAGATCGTGGTCTGGGGGCCGACCGTGATGGCCGGCTACTGGCGGATCCCGCTGGAGGCGCAGAACCGGTTCATCGCCCGCCCCGACGGCTCGCTGGAGCTGCACACCGGCGACCGCGGCTGGCTCGACGAGGACGGCCGGCTGTACTTCGTCGGCCGCGACGACGACGTGATCAAGCGCCGCGGCATCCGCCTCGCGCTCACCGAGATCGAGGACGCCGCCGAGCGGATCCCCGGCGTCACCGCCGCGGTGGCGCTGCGCCCCGAGCCGGAGGACGGCCCGCTGGTGCTCGCCGTGCACTCCGCGCTCCCCCCGGACGCGATCCGCGCCCGCCTCGCCGAGCGGCTCGACCACGCCCGGATGCCCGACCAGATCGTCCCGCTCGACAGCGTCCCGCTGACCGCCAACGGCAAGCCGGACCGGGCCGCCGCCAAGCGCCTGGTGGACGCCGCCCGGACCGCCCAGCCGACCATCACCTCCCCGAGGAGCAGCCATGAACCAGTCGCAGTTTGACCAGCTCGTCGAGCGGATCTGCTCGGTCGAGGTCACCGACCCCGAGACCCCGCTCGTCGACCTGGGCGTCGACTCGCTGCACACCATCGCGCTGGTGATGGCCGTCGAGGAGGAGTTCGGCATCGAGGTCGACCCCGACGCCCTCGCCGACCCCGCGCTCGCCTCCCCGGCCGGCCTGTTCCGCTACGTGCAGTCCTGGGCCGCCGACGCCGCCCCGGCCCCGGCCGGAATCTGAGAGGCCGACAGCCATGTGGACCGACACCAGACCGGCGGCCGAACTGCCCCGGCTGTTCGAACGGGGCGGGGACGTCATATCCCTCTCCGGCGGACTCCCCGACCTCGACGTCCTCCCGCTGGAGACGATCTCCGGCCAGCTCTCCCGGCTCGTCCGCCTCGGCGGCAAGCTCGCCCTGCAGTACACCACCCCGCACGTCGCCAAGGCCCTCGTCCCCGCCGTCGCCGACCTGATGGCGCGTGAGGACGGCCACGCCGACGCCGACAACCTGATCCCCACCAGCGGCTCGCAGATGGGCCTCACCGCCGTCGCCCTCGCGCTCGGCGCGCCCGGCGAGACCATCGTGGTGCAGACCCCGGCCTACCCGGGCGCCACCGCCGCGTTCCGCACCGCCGGCCTCGAGCTGCAGGCCGCGGCGGAGGACGCCGAGGGCCTCGACCCGCAGCAACTGCGCACGACGGTACGGGAGTTGCGGGCGGCCGGGCGGACGGTGCGACTGCTGTACGTCAACCCGACCTTCCAGAACCCGACCGGCGCCACCCTCGGCGTGCACCGCCGCACCGAGATCCTCGCCGCCTGCCGCGAGCTCGACCTGCTGCTGGTCGAGGACAACCCGTACGGGCTGCTCGGCTTCGACGGCGCCACCACCCCCCTGTTCCAGGCCCTCGACCCGCAGCAGGTGGTCTACCTCGGCACCTTCTCCAAGATCTTCGCCCCGGGCCTGCGCTCCGGCTGGATCGCCGCCCCCGAGCACGTCAAGCACGACCTGGCCCGGGTCGCCGAGATCATCTCGCTCTCGCCGTCCGCGCTCGCCCAGGGCGCCCTCGCGGCCTTCCACTCCCGCAACGGCTGGACCGAGCTGATCGACCGCTACCGCGACAGCTACCGCGAGCGCTGCACCCTGATGGCCGACGCCCTCGACCGGGAACTCGGCGCCGACAGCCCGTGGACCTGGCAGCGCCCCGGTGGCGGCTTCTACCTCTGGCTGCGCCACCGCGACGGCGTCGACGCCACCCGCTACGCCCGGGCGGCCGCCGCCCACGGCGTCTCGTTCGTCCCCGGCGGGCACTTCAGCATCGACGGCGAGCACGCCCACGGCATCCGGCTGTGCTTCAGCAACGTGCCGCGCAAGAAGATCGCCGAGGGGATCTCCCGGCTGGCCGCCGCGCTGGCCGAACCGGCCGCCACGGAGCGCGAGTTGGCGGAGGTGGCGGGATGAGCGCCCCCGCCGTCGAGGCCACCGCCACGGCCGCCACGACCGCGGCGACCCCCGCCGCCCGCGCCGTGGACTGGGCGGAGCTCGGCCCGGCCCGCGCGCTGGGCGGATCCGACTGGCAGGTCTGGGGTATCGGCCTGCTGCGCAACGCCGGCTTCCCGGTCTCCGGCCTCGACCTGATCGGCGGCACCCGCGCCCCGCAGGCCGCCGACCGGCTCGCCACCGGCGAGGGCGTCCACGAGGAGTTCCTGGCCGCCTACCAGGCCGACGTCGAGCAGGAGAGCGCCCGCCTCACCGCCCTCGCCGCCGACCCCAAGCTGCGCCTGGCCATCGCCTGGCAGAACCGCACCTTCTACCGCCTGCTCGACTCGATCGCGGCCGGCGGCGGCAAGGAGGCCAAGCGCCGCCAGCGCGAGCGCACCCTGGCCATGTACTGGCTGCGGTACTGCGCCAAGGCCGAGTCGATCGGCTTCTTCGGCCCCGCCGCCTGGATGTCGGTCGGCCGCACCCGGCCCGCCATCGCGGTCGAGCCCGGCCCCGGCCTGGTCGCCGCCTCCCACACCGCCTTCGAGCGCTGGACGATCGCGGCGGTCGCCGACTGGATGGCCGAACAGCCCGGCGCCCGCTGGTGGTTCCCGCCGATGCTGCGCCCCGACGTCCACCTGGACGGCGAGCAGCTGCAGCTCGGCAACCGCAAGACCATGCGGCTGCGCCCCGAGGACGCCCAGGTGCTGCGGCTCGCCGACGGCGACCGCAACGGCGAGCAGATCGCCGACGCGCTGGTCGCCGAGCACGGCTGGGACGCCGCCACCGCCCGCGAGAAGACCGACAAGGTGCTGAACCGGCTGCTGCGGCAGCGGGTGCTCGGCTGGGACGCCAACATCCCGGTCGACGTGCGCGCAGAGGAAGTGCTGCGCCGCCGGGTCGCGGCGATCGGCGACCCGCAGCTGTTCGTCCGCTACGACGCGGTGCTCACCGAACTCGCCCGCCACAAGGCCGAGATCGGCCGGGCCGAGGACGCCGAGCAGCTGGTCGCCGCGCTCGACGCGCTGGACGTCTACTTCGTCGGCATCACCGGGCAGTCCGCCTCCCGCGAGGAGGGCAAGGCGTACGCCGGCCGCACCCTGCTCTACCAGGACGCGGTGCGGGACTGCCGGATGGAGCTCGGCCAGGACCTCCTGGACGCCGTCTCCGCCCCGCTGGCGCTGATCGCCGACGCCGCCGACTGGTTCGGCAACCGGCTCGCCGAACTGGTCGAGGCCGAGGTCGCCGCCCAGGTCCGCCGGGCCGCCGAGCGGCACCGCACCGTCACCCTGGCCGACGTCTGGCCGCAGACCCTGGCGCTGTTCTGGGGCGAGCACAACACCCCGGTCCAACAGGCCACCCGGGAGCTGGCGCTGAAGTGGCGTCAGGTCATCGGCCCGGTGCCCGAGGGGCTGCAGCGGGTCGACCTGGCGTCCGACCAGGTCCGCGACCGGGTCCGCGAGGTGTTCGCCACCGGCCCGGTGCGCTCGCCGCACCTGGCGGTGCACAGCCCCGACCTGCAGGTGGTGGCGAGCTCCGTGGAGGCCGTCAACGCCGGCGACTACCAGGTGGTGCTGGGCGAGATGCACGCCTGCCTGGCCACCCTGGACCTGCCGTTCCTGGACTGGACCGCGGACGACGGCTCGGTGCGCGACAAGGTCAACCGGGCGATCGGCGCCCGGCGGCTGGTGCCGCTGCTGCCGGTCGGCTGGCGCCGCAACAGCGGCCGCATGGTGCCCGCCCCGATCGGCGAGGGCGACCGGCTGCTCGGCTTCACCCGCGCCCCGTTCGACCGGCGCGAGCGGATCGAGCCGGCCGTCGCCGTCACCCTCGCCGAGGTCGACGGAACCGTCACCGCGACCACCTCCGACGGGCGGACCTGGACGATCAGCGAACTGCTCGCGGTGCTGATCTCGATCATCGCCTGTGACGCCTTCAAGATCGGCCTGGACCGCCCGCACGCCCCCCGGGTCACCCTCGACGACCTGGTGCTGTTCCGGGAGACCTGGCGGCTGCCCCTCCACGAGCTGGGCCTGTCGCCCAAGGCCGACCGGCACCGCGACTACCTGGCGGTGCGCCGCTGGGTGAGCGCCAACGCGCTGCCCGACCGGGCCTTCGTCAAGTTCCCCGAGGAGACCAAGCCGTCCCTGGTCGACTTCACCAGCCCGACGGTGGTGCTCTCCTTCGTCAACCTCGTCCGCCGGGCGGTGCAGTCGGACCCCGACACCAAGGTGACCCTCAGCGAGCCGCTGCCGGCACCCGAGGAGTCCTGGCTGCCGGACGCCGACGGCGAGCGCTACGTCAGTGAGCTGCGGCTCCAGATCAGCAGGAAGGTGCCGGAATGACCGTGCTCGTCCCCGACGGCCCGGTGGCGCGGGTCAGCCCGCGCCGGCCGTCGGACCCCGACATCGTCGCCACGATCGGCGGAACGCCGCTGGTGGCCCTCGACCGACTGTTCCCGCCCGCCCGCTTCCAGGTGTACGCCAAGTGCGAGCGGTTCAACCCGGGCGGTTCCATCAAGGACCGCGCCGCCAAGTCGATGGTCGAACAGGCCATCGCCACCGGTCGGTTGATCCCCGGGGTGTCCACCGTGGTGGAGTCCTCCTCCGGCAACCTGGGCATCGCCCTCGCCCAGCTGTGCAACTTCTACCGGCTCGGCCTGGTCATCGTGGTCGACCCCCGCACCACCCCGCAGAACCTCGCGATCATGCGGGCGTACGGGGCGCGGGTCGAGGTGGTCGAGCACCGCGACCCGGCGACCGGCGAGTACCTGCCGGCCCGGATCGCCCGGGTGCGCCACCTGCTGGAGACCGTGCCGGACGCCTGGTGGCCGAACCAGTACGCCAACGAGGACAACGCGCGCGCCCACCACACCACCATGCGGGAGATCGTGGAGGCCCTCCCGCAGGCCCCGGACTACCTGTTCCTGGCGGCCGGCACCACCGGCACCCTGCGCGGCTGCGCCGAGTACATCCGCGACCAGGCGCTGGCCACCCGGGTGATCGCGGTGGACGCCGTCGGCAGCGTGATCTTCGGCCCGCCGGAGCCCTGGGAGTCCTCCCACAAGCGCACCATCCCCGGCCACGGCGCCGCGGTCGTCCCCGCGCTGCTCAAGCCCGACCTGGCCGACCGGGTGGTCAAGGTGACCGACTCGGAGTGCATCCGCGGCTGCCGCCGGCTGCTGGCCGAGGAGTCGATCCTGGCCGGCGGCTCCTCCGGCGCGGTGATCGCCGCGCTCCAGCAGTCCGCCTCCTGGATCGAGCCGGGCGCCACCTGCGTCGCGGTGCTGCCGGACGGCGGCGACCGCTACCTCGACACGATCTACGACGACCGGTGGGTGGAGGACTACCTCCGGCAGTACCTGCCGGAGACCGCACCGCCGCAGTCCGACCACGAAAGAAGTGAGCCATGAGGATCCTCGGCCGGGAAGAGGTCCGCACCGCCCTGGCGGGCCTCGACTCCACCGTCATCGACCTGGTCAGCAACGCCTACGTGCTGCACAGCCAGGGCAAGTCCGACCTCCCGTTCTCCACCTTCCTGCGCCCGCTGCACCGCTCCGACTCCCGGATCATCGCGCTGCCCGCCTACCTCGGCGGCCCGGCCCCGGTGATGGGCCTGAAGTGGATCTCGTCCTTCCCGGAGAACGTCAAGCGCGGGATGCAGCGCGCCAGTTCGCTGTGCATCCTGAACGACCTGGAGTCCGGCTACCCGCTCGCCCTGATGGAGGGCAGCCAGATCTCCGCGGTGCGCACCGCCGCCAGCGCGGCGCTCGCCTCCGGACTGCTGAACCGGGGCCGCGAGGTCCGCACGGTCGGCCTGGTCGGCTGCGGCACCATCAACCACCGGGTGGTCCACTTCCTCTCCCAGGTGCACCCGGAGCTGCGCACCGTGCTGCTGCAGGACGCCTTCCCGGAGCGGGCCGAGGTGTTCGCCGGGGAACTGGCCGCGGAGTACCCGGACATCGAGTTCCGGGCGGCGGGACTCGGCCAGGCGCTGGGCGCCGACACCGTCTCGATCGCCACCACCGACTCCAGCTACTGGCTGGACCTGGCGGCCCACCCGAACCGTCCGATCGGCCAGGTGGTGCTGCACCTGTCGCTGCGCGACCTGTCGGTCTCCTCGGTGCTGAACGCCTACAACGTGGTCGACGACGCGCACCACGCGGTGCGCGAGCAGACCTCGCTGCACCGGGCCGAGCAGCAGGCCGGCCACCGCCGCTTCGTGCACGCCGAGATCGGCGCACTGCTGGACGGCGCCGTCGAGCTCGGCAGCCACCGCACGGTGGTGTTCTCGCCCTTCGGCCTCGGCGTGCTGGACCTCGCCGTCGCCGAGGCGGTGCTGAACGCGGCCGACGCCCAGGGCCTGGGCACCGAGGTCGAGGGCTTCGACCCGGGCAGCCACAAGGTCACCTCCAACCTCGCCGGGAGTGCGGCATGAGCCAGTTGTTCACCGAGGGCACCCGGGCCGTGGTCACCGGCGCCTCCCGCGGCATCGGCGCGGCGATCGCGCTGGCGCTGGCCGAGCAGGGCTGCGACGTGGCCCTCAACTTCCGCAGCAGCGCCGGGAAGGCCGAGCAGATCGCGGAGAAGATCGAGGGCATCGGCCGGCGAGCGCTGCTGGTCCGGGCCGACGTCTCCGACGAGGCGCAGGTCGCCGCGATGTACAAGGAGATCCGCACCGCCTGGGGCGGCGTGGACGTCGCGGTCCTCAACTCCGGGATCACCGCGGACGGCCACTTCGCGGCGATGAGCGCCGCCAAGTGGCAGGAGGTCATCTCCACCAACCTCACCGGCGCCTTCCTGACGGCCCGTGAGGCCACCAAGCAGATGTACGCCACCGGCGGGTCGATCGTCTTCATCGCCTCCACCAGCGGCATCGCCGGCCGGGTCGGCCAGGCCAACTACGCCGCCTCCAAGGGCGGGGTGATCGCGATGGCGAAGACCCTCGCCTACGAGGGCGCCGCCAAGGGCATCCGGGTCAACGTGGTGGCCCCCGGCTTCATCGACACCGACATGGTGAAGAAGGTGCCGCCGGCGCAGCTCAAGGAGGCCGCCGCGGCCATCCCGCTGGGCCGGATGGGCACCCCGGAGGAGGTCGCCCAGGCGGCGGTCTTCCTGGCCAGCCCGGCCGCCTCGTACATCACCGCCAAGGTGCTCACCGTCGACGGCGGGATGCTCTACAGCTGATCGCCGCTCCGTAATCGAACTGACGTTCCATCACCCCATCAGAAAGGCACCCGCCACCATGTCCACCGCCACCTTCGAGGACGTCCGCGCCCAGGCCGAGCAGCGCCTGGAGAAGAACCTCAAGATCAAGTCGATGATCATCGACCGCCTGGGCCTGGACGCCGAGGCCGAGATCGTCTCCGACAACCAGCCGCTGTTCGGCCGCGGCCTGGAGATGGACTCGCTGGACACCCTGGAGATCGTCGTCATGATCAACAACGAGTACGACGTGCTGATCAGCGACGACGACTTCGAGGCCTTCGGCTCGATCAACGCCCTGGTCGACTTCATCGAAGCCCGCGAGGTCTGACCATGACCATCGCCCCCGAGACGGCGCCCGCCCGGGCTGGCGCCGTCAAGGAGAAGCCGAAGACCTTCGCCTACTCCTCCGACGACATCAAGCGGATGCTGCCGCACCGCTGGCCGATGCTGATGATCGACCGCGCCTACGACGTGGTCCCCGGGGTCTCCGGACGCGGCGTCAAGAGCGTGTCCGTGAACGAGCCGTTCTTCGCCGGCCACTACCCCGACCACTCGATCATGCCCGGCGTGATGATCATCGAGGCGATGGCCCAGCTGGTCGCCGTGGTCTACGTCGCCGAGCTGCTGGAGGCCCCGGCGCCCGCCGCCGGAGACGCACCCGCCGACCCGTCGGCCAGCGTCGGCTACCTCGGCTCGATCAGCTCGATGAAGTTCTCCCGGCTGGTCGTCCCCGGCGACCAGCTCACCCTGGAGGCCAAGTTGGGCCAGAAGCTGGGCGGCCTGCGCTCGGTCTCGGTCCGGGCCACCGTCGGCACCGAGCTGGCCGCCGCCGGCTCGCTGATCGTCACCACCGGACGCAAGGGCTGACCGCCCGTCAGGGCCCACCCACCCAACGGATTCGACACGACAAGGAGGTGTGGAATGTCCGTCACGATCCGCCCGTACCAGGAGGGCGACGCGCATGACATCGCCGAGCTCTACAACCGTCACCGCGACAACCCCAACCCGGTGGCCGGCGGGATCAGCGGCGAGGAACTGGAACGCGAACTCGCCGAGCGCGACACCGCGACGTTCCTGGTGGCCGTCGACGACGGCCGGGTGGTGGGCACCTTCGGGCTGTTCCACAGCACCGGACGCCGGTCCGCCCGGGCCGGCGAGCTGATCGCCGACATGTTCTTCGTCGCCCCGGCCTACCGCAACGGCGTGATCACCGGGCGGCTGTTCACCGAGGCGGTCGAATGGATGATGCGGTGCGGCTGCCTGGTGCTCCGCCTCACCGTCAACCCGGCCAACACCGTCGCCTTCAAGCTCTACCGGCGGGTCGGCTGCGTCTCCGTCGGCGAGACCGTCCCCGGCGAGGACGGCAACGTCGAGCTGCACAACTACATCCCGCTGATCCTGCGCAGCGTCTTCGACGACCTCGGCCCCGAGGCGATCGCCGCGCTGAGCCAGCTCAGCAGCTTCGGCGGCGTCGCGGGCGGCCGGGACGACGAACTCCGGTCCGACGTACGGGTGGTGGACGGCATCCGGACCGTCGCCTACGCTCTGGCGCTGGGCGAGTTCGAACTCTCCGCCACCATCGACGTGGACCGCGGCCTGATGCTGGACGCCGCGCTCACCACCCCGGCCGGCGCGACCCGCGCGCTGGCCGTCGCCGAACCGCCGTACCGGGTGCGCGCCGCCCACCAGGGCGAGCCGCACCGGTTCGGCGGCGCGGGACTGACCGCCGAACTCGACGCCGGCGAGGGCACCCTCACCGTGCACGCCGAGGGACACCTCGGCCCGGTCCTGGTCTCCACCTGGCCCAGCGCCGAAGCCGACCGCTCGGCCGGCTGGCGCGAAGGACAGGCCCGCGACCTGGAGATCCACCCGGTCGAGCACGGCGTCCGGGTCAGCGAGCGCACCGGCGGCAACGAGGTCACCGGCACCATCACCCTCCACCAGGGGGTGCTCAGCCAGGACTTCACCTTCACCACCCGGCCCGGCCGGATCTTCCAGACCGTCGGACTGCGCCAGGGCGCCTTCACCCTGGCCGAGCCGTCCGGCGGCACCGTCCGGCAGCACCTGCTGGGCACCGGCATCGGCGTCCGCGACACCTCCGAGGTGGTCGCCGCCGCCCAGACCGCCCCGTCCGGCAGCGAACTCGCCTGGACCGACGGCGCCACCCGGATCAGCCTCCCCGCCACCCACCCGGTCCGGCTGATCCACTCCACCCTGGTCGAACGCCACCTGGAACCCGACGCCGACGGCACCGCCCGGCTGCGCACCGAGTTCACCACCGGCGCCGACCGCCACCCCGCGACGCGCGTCCCCGCCGCGCCGCGCACCGTCGACGGGCGGCGGCAGCTCACCCTGCAGGCCGCCGCCGGCGGAGTCACCGGCTGGACCGAGGACGGCGCCAAGGTGCTCCGCAGCCCCCACCCCCGCACCCGCGCCTTCGGCTGCAACCCGCGCTGGAGCGCCGGGATGTGGGTGACCCGCGAGCACCACCGGCACAGCCTCGCCACCGGCCTCGGCTGGGGCGTCCCCACCGAGGGCGACTGGGAGCAGAAGCACCCGCTCGGCCTCGCCGCCCCGCAGGACCGGATCAGCTGGGAGGTCACCGCCCCCGAGCAGACCGCCCAGCCGGTCCGGGTCGACGTCCACGCCCCCGGCGCGGACGAGGAGATCGTCCTCTGGCTCACCCCGAACACCCCCGCCGCCACCGCCGTGGTGCTCGAATCCGCGGGCACCCGCTGGGAGGTGGAGACCACCGGCTTCCGGCAGGTGTGGGCCGCCGCCGCGGCGGTCCGGCTCACCGGCGGCCAGTGGCTGCACCTCGCCCCCGTCCAGGGCGGCGGCGACCACGAGATCGTCCTGCGCACCACCGCCTCCGGCCTGCTGGTCGGCTGCGTCGCCCCGGCCGCCACCGAGGCCGCCTGGCAGCTGACCGTGCTCGCCGAACCGGCGATCTGACGCACCGCCACCTGACGCACCACCAACCCTGAAGACCCCTCGAAAGGACACCGAACAGCCATGACCACCACCGTTGCCGTGCGTACCGCGCAGGACGACTACACCACCGTCCGCTCCACCATCGGCGTCTACCGGATCACCGCCCCGCTGGTGCGGATCTCCGGCGGGGACCGCTACGACCTGCTGGACCAGTTCCTGGCCAAGGCGAGCGAGTACGTCGAGCCGGACACCGTCCGCGAGGCGCTGGCGCTGAACGCCGACGGCTCCCCGTTCGCGATCGTGCTGCACTTCGAGATCGGCGACGACTCCTGGCTGCTGCCGCGCACCCCGGTCACCGCCGAGGAGCTGTCCGCCTACCTGGACGCCCTGGACACCCCGTCCGACGTCACCGTCGAGATCGCCCCCGAGGGCTGGGGCGCCACCGCGTTCGAGGGCCCCACGGCCTGGTCGGCCGCCGCGAAGTTCGTCGAGTTCGACATCTCCGGCCTGACCCTGCACGCCGTCACCGAGTCCGCGGTGCCTGGTGACGACACCGCCATCGCCCACCTCGCCCGGGTCGGCACCACCGGCGAGTACGGCTACCTGCTGATCTCCAACGCCCCCGAGGCCGGCCACGCCGCGGCCGTCGAGGCGGTCGTCGCCGAGGGCGGCGCCGAGGTCGGCACCGAGGGCCTGGCCCGGGTCCAGGCCGAGGCCGGCATGGCGGTCTACGCCGCGGGCTTCGCCGGCCTGCCGGTGCACGAGGCCGACCTGGCCTGGATGGTCGACTGGAACCGGATCGGCAACTTCCTCGGCTCCGAGGAACTGGTCAAGCCCACCGCCGAGCTGGCCAAGATCACCGCGCTGGCCGCCCCGGTCGGCAGCTCCTTCGAGAACGGCGCCGAGGTCACCGCCGGCGGCCGGAAGATCGGCACCGTGGTCTGGCAGGCCCCGTCCGCCAACGCCGACGAGGAACTGGTCGTCGCGCTGCTGGACGCCCCGTTCTGGGTGCCCGGCCTGGAGCTCGTCGCCACCGCCGCGGACGGCGCCGCCACCCCGCTGCGCACCGTCACCCAGCCCCGCGTCATCGCCCGCTCGCTGACCACCCGGATCCACTGATGACCAACACCACCGAACGCATCGCCCTCACCGGGCTGGGACTGATCACCGGCGCCGGCGACGACGTCGAGAAGAGCTGGGCCGCCATCTCCCAGGGCATCTCCGGCATCCGGACCAACACCCTGTTCGACACCACCGAGCTGCTCACCGACTGGGCCGGCATGGTCACCGGCGAGCAGCCCGCCGACCTGGACCGCTGCTACGCGCTGGCGGCCACCGCGATCCGCGAGGCGCTGCGCAACTCCGGCCTCGACCTGGACGCGGTGGACCGCGACCGGGTGGCCGTGGTGGTCGGCTCCAGCCTCGGCGCCATGCCCACCCTGGAGTCCGTCCACCGCGACCTGGTCAAGGAGGGCCGGCTGGACGCCGCCCAGGCGGCCTCCTCCCAACTGCCGTGCGTCGGCGACTACATCGCCGCCGAGTTCGACCTGCGCGGCCCGCGGGTGGTGCTCTCCAACGCCTGCGCGGCCAGCGCGGTCGCCCTCGGCTACGCGGCCGAGCTGCTCTGGAAGGGCGACGTCGACTACGTCATCTGCGGCGGCGTCGACCCGCTGGCCCAGCTCTCGGCGTACGGGTTCAGTGCGCTCGGCGCGCTCGACCCCGAGCCGTGCGCGCCGATGTCCGCCTCCACCGGGCTGACCCTCGGCGAGGGCGCGGGTTTCATGGTGCTGGAGTCGGCGGAGCGGGCCGCGGCCCGCGGCGCCGCGCCGCTGGCCGAACTGGGCGGCTACGGCCTCTCCTGCGACGGCTACCACCAGACCGCCCCCGACCCGAGCGGCAAGGGCGCGGCCGCCGCGATGGCCCAGGCCCTCGCGACGGCCGGCCTCACCCCCGAGGACGTCGACTACGTCAACCTGCACGGCACCGGCACCCCCGCCAACGACGTGTCGGAGCCCAAGGCGGTCAAGCTGCTGTTCGGCGCCGAGGTGCCGCCGGCCAGCTCCACCAAGTCGATGCTCGGCCACACCCTCGGTGCGGCCGGCGCGGTGGAGGCGATCGTCTCCACCATGGCGATCGACCGGGGCGTGATCCCGCCGACCGTCAACACCCGCGGGGTGGCCTCCCCGTTCGGGCTGGACATCGTCCCGGACACCGGGCGGCCCGCGCCGCTCGAGGTGGTCGCCTCCAACTCCTTCGCGTTCGGCGGCAACAACGCCACCGTGGTGCTCAACAAGCCGGGCCGGCCCGCCCGTTCGGCCCGCCGCACGGCCCCCGTGCACCACGTGGTGGTGACCGGCGTCGCCGGGATGGCCGGCTCGGCCGGCACCACCGCCGAGCTGACCGCGGTGCTGGCCGAGGGCCGGGTCGGCTTCGACGCCCTGGAGCAGGTGGCCGGGGTCGGCGAGCGCCCGATCGGCCGGGTCGACGTCAAGGCCGTCACCAAGCGCCTCAACCCCAGCAAGGCCCGCCGGATGGACCCGCTGGGCGTGCTCGCCGCCGGCGCCGTCGGCGACCTGTACGAGCGGTACGGCAAGCCGTCCCGCGCCGAGGCCGAGGGCACCGGCATCGTCTTCGCCACCGGCTACGGCCCGGTCACCTCGGTCCTGAACTTCCATCAGGGCGTGCTGGAGCAGGGCATCAGCGGGGCCAACCCGGCGACCTTCGCCAACACCGTGGTCAACGCCGCGGCCGGGCACGTCGCGATGCTGCACCGCTACCGCGGCTACACCGCCACCATCGCCAACGGCGGCACCAGCTCGGTCCTCGCCCTGCAGCTGGCCGCCCGGGTGATCGCCCGCGGCATGGCCGACCGGATCATGGTGGTGGTCGCCGACGAGTTCCCCGAGCAGGCCCTGGCCACCCAGGCCCGGCTGCCCGGATACGCCAGGACCGCGCACGTCGTCCCCGGCGGGCGCACCGGCGCGGTGCTCAGCGAGGGCGCGGCCGCGATCCTGCTGGAGTCCGAGGCCTCCGCAGCCGCCCGCGGCGCGGGCGTCCTGGCGGACGTGCGCGGCTTCGGGGCCTCCGGCGAGTCGGCCGGCATCGGCCGGATCGGCCGCGACGGCGAGGCCTGGGCCCGCGCCCTGCGCGCCGCCCTGGCCGAGGCGGACAGCACGCCCGAGCAGATCGACACCGTGGTCTCCGCGGCCTCCGGGTTCAGCCTGGTCGACCTGGCCCAGTCCCGGGCGCTGGCCCTGGCCGGCCTGGCCGACCGGCCCGCGATCACCCCGAAGTCCCAGCTCGGCGAGACCTACGGCAGCGCGGGCGCGCTCGGCCTGGTGGCCGCGCTGGCCGGCGGGGCCCCGGCCGGCCGGCTGCTGCTCTCCAGCTTCGCCTACGGCGGCAGCTACGCGGCGGCCGTGTTCGACGCGAGGCCGTGATGGCCGCTACGCCCACCGGCCTGCGGCCCGCCGAACTTGCGCCGCACGGAGATGAACTGACGGACAGTCATGTCATCGGCTCCACCGGTCGGGCGGGCACGGGTTCGGGCCGGGTGCGGGTCGACGGCTCCGGCCCCGCCGGGGGCGGGTCGGCCTGGAGGCCTGACGCCTCCGGCCGGGACGCCTCCGGCACCGGTCCGGCGAACCGCTCGACCGGCCTCCCGGCCGGGCCGGCGGAGCGGGACGACCTGGCGATCGACTGCCTGGTCACCCGGCACCCGCACCTGCCGCGGGACCGGATGGGCCACCGGCTGAACGACGCCGGCCGGTGGCTGGTCACCGAGGCGCTGGCCGGTTTGTACGGGGTCCGGCTGAGCCCCCGTCAGCTGGCCAGGGACGAGCACCGGCGCTGGAGCGTGCCGGAGCTCGGCCTGAACGCCTCGGTGGCGCACTGCGCGGAGTACAGCACGGTGGCGCTGGCGCCCGGGCAGCGCGTGGGGGTGGACCTGCAGGACCACCGGGACCGCCCCCTCGCGATGCAGTGGCTCGGCGCGCTGCTCGGCCGTCCGGCCGGGGAGGCCGCCACCCTGCGGGACTTCGCCGAGTGCGAGGCGCTGATCAAGGCCTCGCACCTCCGCAAGGAGACCTTCGCCGGCGTCCGGCTGCCCGACTGGCGGCCGGGCTGGCGCCCCACCAACGTCGGCTACCTGGTGCGCTCCGCCGACCTCGGCCACGGCCTGCACCTGGCCCTCGCCACCGACGCGCCCACCCCGGTGCGCTGGTGGTGGCAGCCGGGCCCGGCCGAGCCGGCGGTGCGCACCGCCGCCCTGACCCTGGAGCCCGCCGCATGACCCCGACCGCCACCGCGGCCACCGAGACCGCGCCCGCCACCGCGGGCCGCCGCTACACCCGCCGGATCTCCCCGATCGAACGCGGCTACCTGAACGCCGCCGCCACCGGCACCCCGCAGCTGATCCAGATGGTGATCGAGGGCGTCGGCCGGATCGGCCTGGACGAACTCACCGACGCCGTCCGGCAGGCCACCGCCGTCAGCCCCGGCCTCGCGGTGCGGCGCCGCGGCGCCGCCTGGCGGGCCGGGGACGAGCTGCCGCCGGTGGTCGAACTCCCCGCCGGCGCGGGCCTCGACCACCCGTTCTTCCACCGCGACCTGGACGTGGTGGCCGGCCCGGTCTGCGAGGTGGGCCTGGCCAACGGGCCGGTCACCCGCCTGGTGGTCCGGGCCAGCCACATCGTCACCGACGGCCGCGGCCTGCGGTACTGGATCGAGGACCTGTTCCGCGCGCTGCGCGGCGAGCCGGTGGTCGGCGCCGACGCCACCGTCGACGACGCGCACTTCCGCGCCGCCGCCGCCCCGGTGCCCGCCGCCCCCGCCCCGGCGCGGGTACCGGGCCACCCGGCGATCCTCGGGCAGGGCCCGGCCGACGGCACCGCGCTGTGGCTGCGCCGCAGCGTGCGGGCCACCCCGTCCGCGGTGACCGCCCGGGTCGGTGCGGCGATCTCCCGGCACCTGGCCGCCGACTCCGGCCGGCTGATCATCCCGGTCGACCTGCGCCGGCACGACCGCACGGTCCGCTCCACCGCCAACCTGACCTCCCAGCTTGTGCTCGACCTGCACCACGAGGACCGCTGGAACCGGCTGCACAGCCAGCTGCTCGCCGCGATGCTCCGCAAGCGCGAAGTCGCCGTCCTGGACCGGGACTTCCTGCGCAGCAACCCGTTCGCCAACTCGCTGCGCGAGGCCCAGGAGCTGGACGGCAGCCGCTTCCCGTGCACCGCCATCCTCACCGACCACGGCCGGATCGACACCGACCTCTACCGCACCGAGCGGTTCCACCCGACCGAGTACTACACGCTGCCGATGCTCGTCCCGTACGCCGAGATGTTCCTGAGCACCTGTCAGCTCGACGACCGCACCGAACTCACCCTCTCCTGCCGCAACCGCCCCGACGCCCGCCCGGCGGCCGAGGCGGTCCTCGACGAGGTCGAGCGCGCCCTCCTCGAAGCCGACTGACCCCGGCTCACACTCCTCCCGCTGATGAAGGACCTGCGAAGATGCCCACCACCAAGCCCGCCCCGAACCCGGTGACCGAGGCCGAGGACGAGGCCCCGCCGACCGCCGAGACCCCTGAGGCCCCTGCGGCCGACGCCGCCGACACCGCCGACACCGCAGCCGAGCAGCCGACCGCCGAGCAGAGCGCCGACGACGAGCCCGCCGAGGAGGCTTCCGCCGAGGCCTCCGCGGAGCCCGCCGCCGCGCCGGCCGCGGACTCCGGTCCGTCCGTCTCCGCGCTGCTGACCATGGGCGCCGCCATCACCGGCGGATTCCTGGCGCTGCTCGACACCACCATCGTCAACGTCTCCATGCAGCAGACCACCGCCCGGTTCGGCGGCATCAACCAGGTGCAGTGGGTGGTGACCGCGTACCTGCTGGCGCTGGCCGCGGTGATGCCGGCCACCGGCTGGCTGGCCACCCGGTTCGGCGCCAAGCGGGTGTTCGCCGCTGCGACCGCGCTGTTTGCGCTGGGCTCGCTGGGCTGCGCCGCCAGCCAGTCGCTGGACCAGCTGATCGCGGCGCGCGGCCTGTCCGGCGCGGCGGCGGGCATCCTGACGCCGGTCGCCACCATCCTGCTGACCCGCGGCGTGCCGCGCGAGCACCTGGGCCGGGTGCAGGCCCTGAACGGCTCGGTGATGCTGATCAGCCCGCTGCTCGGTCCGACCATCGGCGGCCTGCTGGTCGCCTGGGGCGGCTGGTCCGCGGTGTACGTGGTGAACATCCCGTTCTGCGTCGCGCTGTTCGCGGTCACCCTGCGCTGGGTGCGCAACGACGCCCCGCCGCGCGGCAGCGCCAAGCCGCTGGACCTGCTGGGCCTGGTCTCCTCGGCGACCGCCACCGTCTGCCTGGTGCTGGCCATCCACGAGTACGCCGCCCAGGGCGCCACGGCCACCCCGGAGCTGCTGGTGCCGCTCGGCCTGGCGGTCGCGGGCGCCGCGGTGTTCGTGGCGCGCGGGCTGACGGCGCGCTTCCCGCTGCTGGACCTGCGGCTGTTCAGGATCCCGGTGTACGCCACCGCGGTGGTGAACATCTTCTGCCTGGGCTTCGTGCTCTACTCGCCGATGATGCTGATCCCGCTGTACTTCGAGGACGCCCGCGGCCTGTCCTCGGTCAGTACCGGCCTGCTGATGTCCACCGGCGGCCTGGGCGTGGTCACCGCGGCCTGGCTGTCCCGGGTGCTGCTGCGGAAGATCGGCGGCGGGGCGACCGTGCTGATCGGCATCGCACTGACCATGATCGCCACCGCGCCGCTCACCCGGCTCACCGGCGACACCTCGTACCTGCTGTTCTGCGGCAGCCTGGTGATCCGCGGCCTCGGCACCGGGCTGACCATCGTGCCGACCATGACCCGGGCCTTCCAGTCGATCCGTCAGGAGTCCATCCCGGACGCCGCCTCGCAGCTCAACCTGACCCAGCGGATCGGCGGCGCACTGGCCATCGCGGTGGTCACCGTGGTGCTGACCGACGCGGCGAAGGAGCGGCACGGCCTGGTGCCGGCCGCCTTCGCGCACTCCTTCGGCTGGCTGCTCGGGGTGTACGCGCTGACCCTGCTGCCGGCCCTGGCCCTGCTCCTCGCGGACCGCAGCGAGAAGCGCCGGGAGGCGGCCGCCGCCTGACGGACCGACACCCGGCGATCCGTCAGGGGACGCCCGCGGTCAGCGCGTGGTGGGGAGCCAGCCGTCCTGGACGGCGTGCACCCCGGCCTCGAAGCGGCTGCGGGCGTCCAGCCGTTCCATCAGGTTGGCGGCGAACCGGCGGGCGGTGCGCGGGGAGACGCCCATCCGCTTGGCGATCGCCTCGTCGGTGTAGCCCTGGGCGAGCATCTTCAGCACCGCCAGCTCCTGCGGCGGGAGTTCGTCGCCGGTGCAGCAGGGGGTGTCGCCGACCGGGATGGCGGTGGTCCACACGCCCTCGAACAGCGCGCACAGTGCGGCCACCGTGCCGGAGCCGCGCAGCACCACCGCGCCGGCCCGGGCGTCCTCGGTGTCGATCGGCAGCACGGCCTGCCGCCGGTCGAAGATGATCATGCGGATCGGCAGCTCCGGAACGGTCCGCACCTGGCCGCCGTGCTGGTTCAGCCAGGTCACGTGGTCCAGGGTGGGCCGGTGGTTGCGGACGCTGTCCAGGTAGACCGTGCGCATCTGCACGCCGCGCTCCAGCAGCGCGGCGTTCGGCTGCCGGCTGGCCCGCAGGTCCTCCTCGGAGTGCGCGCCGCCGGGCGCGAAGGTGGCCACCTCCTGGGAGACCGAGCCGGCCAGCTCGGCCAGCCGCTCGCGGATCGCCTCCGGTCCGATCAGCTGCTCGGAGGAGGCGTCGGTGGCGGTGGGTCTGAGCGCCGAGCACTCGGCGATCAGCTGGGCGGCGGCTGCCCGCGAGGCCTCCACCCGCATCTGCTGGGCGGCCAGGTCCGCCTGCTGACGGGCCAGCAGCAACTCCATCGCGGTCTCCGGCCCGATCGCCCGGAACCCGATGCCCTCCCGCGCCGACGGCTGCACCAGGGCGAGTTCGCTGAGCCGGTCGAGCCCGGCGCGCACCCGTTCCTCGGTCACGCCGAGTTGGGCGGCGAGCGCGGCCACCCCGGCCTCCGGGTCCGCCAGCATCGCGCGGTAGACGGCTTCTGATTCCGCGTCAAGCCCCAGGATATCCAGCATTGGATCGTCCCCGTTTTCGATCAGTGCCAGTAAGTGAGGTACGCGGGGGAGCTTACTGACATCGAGTAGCCGTCCGCTGACTCTCGCGTTCCGGAGAAGTGTCCGGTCAGCGGACGGCTGCGGCGATCAGAGGGCGAGAAGTTGTCCGACCAGCTCCGTTGCCGGACGGGCGGCGGGGCCCTCGCCGACCGGGAGGTCCCGGGTGCAGTCGCGCACCAGGGAGTGGAAGGAGAAACGTGCCGGGGCGTCCTGCCGGATCAGGTTGTTCTCGAACAGGACGTCGAGGTGGCCCTCCACCTCGTCGGCGGACAGCCCGGTGATCGCGGCCGCGCCCGCCACGTCGAAGGCGGCCGCCGGATGACGGCTGATCAGCCGGCTGAAGTCCCGTTCGGCGCGGTCGAGGTGCTGGTAGGAGGCGCGCAGCAGGGCCATCAGGTCGCGGTCGGCGGTCTGCAGGCAGCGCGCCCGGCGGGTCGGGCAGGCCAGCCGCTCCACCATGTCAGCGACCGCCCAGGCCGGGCGGTCGCGCAGCCGGGTCGCGGGGGGGGCGGGGGGCGGCCCAGAGCGGTAGCCGGGGGGAGGGGGGGAAGGTGGGTGGGGACGGGTGGATGTGGGGGGGCGG
>NZ_JBFAQR010000029.1:0-84866 GCF_040678815.1 Kitasatospora sp. NPDC049285
GCGGGCCCCCCGCCCGCAACCCCCGCGCGGCGGGCCCTCGGCGTATGTGCCGGTCGACACGTCGCTCGGCCGGCCTGAGGGGTCGTCAGGCCGAGCGGTGGTCGGGGGGCGGCGTCGCGGCGCCCGGACTCTCGCCTGGACGGCTTCTCCTCAGTCGCCGATACTCCGTATGGACTCCCTCGTCGGCGCCGCCCGGACTCGGCCCGGACACCGCTCCTCCCTCCGCCCCCCGATCACCGCTCGGTCTAAGGTGGTCGGCGAGCCCACGTCCTCGAGGAGAGCTGACCGTCATGACCGCCCCCCGTGTCGTCCTCGGTGTCAGCGGCGGGATCGCCGCGTACAAGGCCTGTGAGCTGCTGCGCCGGTTCACCGAGTCCGGTCACCAGGTGACCGTGGTGCCGACCGCCGCGGCGCTGCACTTCGTCGGCGAGGCGACCTGGGCGGCGCTGTCCGGGCGGCCCGCGGCGACCGAGACCTGGGAGCGGGTGCACGAGGTCCCGCACGTGCGGATCGGGCAGCAGGCCGACCTGGTGGTGGTCGCGCCCGCCACCGCCGACCTGCTGGCCAAGGCCGCCCACGGGCTGGCCGACGACCTGCTCACCAACACCCTGCTGACCGCCCGCTGTCCGGTGGTGTTCGCGCCCGCGATGCACACCGAGATGTGGGAGCACGCCGCCACCCAGGAGAACGTCGCGACCCTGCGGCGGCGCGGCGCGATCGTGATCGAGCCCGCGGTCGGCCGCCTCACCGGCGTCGACACCGGCAAGGGCCGGCTGCCCGACCCGACGGAGATCTTCGCGCTGTGCCGGCGGGTGCTGGCCCGCGGCGGCCTGGAGCAGGACCTGACCGGCCGTCACGTGGTGGTCTCCGCGGGCGGCACCCGGGAGCCGCTCGACCCGGTGCGCTTCCTCGGCAACCGCTCCTCCGGCAAGCAGGGCTACGCGCTGGCCGCGACCGCCGCCGCCCGCGGCGCCCGGGTCACGCTGATCGCCGCCAACGCCGAACTGCCCGACCCGGCCGGGGTGGACGTGGTCCGGGTCGGCACCGCACTGCAGCTGCGGGAGGCCGCGCTGAAGGCCGCCGCCGACGCCGACGTGGTGGTGATGGCCGCCGCGGTCGCCGACTTCCGGCCCGCCGCGTACGCCACCGGCAAGATCAAGAAGGTGGACGGGGTCGAGCCCGCGCCGGTCGCGCTGGTCCGCAACCCCGACGTGCTGGCCGAGCTGGCGGCCGACCGGGCCCGCCCCGGCCAGGTGGTGGTCGGCTTCGCCGCGGAGACCGACGACATCCTCGCCAACGGCCGGGCCAAGCTCGCCCGCAAGGGCTGCGACCTGCTGGTGGTCAACGAGGTGGGCGACGGCAAGGCCTTCGGCCAGGACACCAACGCCGCGGTGCTGCTCGGCGCGGACGGCGCGGAAGTCCACATCCCGGACGGTCCGAAGGAGAACCTGGCCGACGCGATCTGGGACCAGGTGGCCGCCCGGCTCGCCGGAGCCGACCGCTGACCGACGGAAGGCCCGGCGCTGTCCGGGCAGTTGGCTTCTTCCGGATTGCCGATCCCGGCATCACCGCAGGTGTGATCCGCCTCGCCGGGAGAACTGGCCGGGTCAGGGGAGTGCCCGCGATCGGTAGCCGACCGTTACACTCCACTCCAGGAATCAAGTCTTTCCGGATGCCTCGGGACTTCCGAGCGCATTCAGTCAGCAGCCGCTGCAACCCCAGGGAGCGCTGTGTCTCGCCGCCTGTTCACCTCGGAGTCCGTCACCGAGGGACACCCCGACAAGATCGCTGACCAGATCAGCGACACCATCCTGGACGCCCTCCTCAAGGAGGACCCCTCCTCGCGCGTCGCCGTGGAGACCCTGATCACCACCGGCCTGGTGCACATCGCCGGTGAGGTCACCACCAAGGCGTACGTGCCGATCGCGCAGCTGGTCCGGGACAAGATCCTGGAGATCGGCTACGACTCGTCGAAGAAGGGCTTCGACGGGGCGTCCTGCGGTGTCTCGGTGTCGATCGGTTCGCAGTCCCCGGACATCGCGCAGGGCGTCGACACCGCCCACGAGCACCGGGTCGAGGGCGACGTCGACGACGAGCTCGACAAGCAGGGCGCCGGCGACCAGGGCCTGATGTTCGGCTACGCCTGCGACGACACGCCCGAGCTGATGCCGCTGCCGATCACCCTGGCGCACCGGCTCTCCCGCCGCCTGTCCGAGGTCCGCAAGAACGGGACCATCCCGTACCTGCGTCCCGACGGCAAGACCCAGGTCACCATCGAGTACGACGGCGACCGCGCCGTCCGCCTCGACACCGTGGTGGTCTCCTCGCAGCACGCCAGTGACATCGACCTGGAGTCGCTGCTCACCCCCGACATCCGCGAGTTCGTCGTGGAGCCGGAGCTGAAGGCCCTCGCCGACCAGGGCATCAAGCTGGTGACCGAGGGCTACCGCCTGCTGGTCAACCCGACCGGCCGCTTCGAGATCGGCGGCCCGATGGGCGACGCCGGCCTCACCGGCCGCAAGATCATCATCGACACCTACGGCGGCATGGCCCGCCACGGTGGCGGCGCCTTCTCCGGCAAGGACCCGTCCAAGGTCGACCGCTCCGCCGCGTACGCGATGCGGTACGTCGCCAAGAACATCGTCGCCGCGGGCCTGGCCCGGCGCGCGGAGGTGCAGGTCGCGTACGCGATCGGCAAGGCCGAGCCGGTGGGCCTGTTCGTGGAGACCTTCGGCACCGAGACCGTGCCGGTGCTGAAGATCCAGGAAGCCGTCACCAAGGTCTTCGACCTGCGTCCGGCCGCCATCATCCGTGACCTGGACCTGCTGCGGCCGATCTACGCGCAGACCGCCGCGTACGGCCACTTCGGCCGTGAGCTCGCCGACTTCACCTGGGAGCGCACCGACCGCGTCGACGCGCTGAAGGCCGCCGTCTCGGGCTGACACCCGGTCAGGATTCGCCGCCCGTGGGGTTCGCCCCACGGGCGGCTTTCCGTTTGGGCGGGTATGTCCGACGGGTCGGATAGGTTGGGACGGTGAGCAGCGCGGACGGGGCCGGGGAGCAGTTGGCGTTCATCCGGGAGACGGTGCGCCGGGCGAAGCCGCGGGCTGCGCGCGGCGTGGTGCTCGCGGAGCGGCTGCCGGTGGCCCGGGTGCTGGTCGACAAGGGCGTGCTCAGCCTCGACCAGTACTTCGACTACGCGGTGCCGGAGGCGATGTCCGAGGACGCGCAGCCCGGCGTGCGGGTGCGGGTCCGGTTCGGCGGGCGGGTCGGCGCGCACGGCCGCCGCGAGGGCGGCGCGCTGCACGACGGCTTCGTCGTCGAGCGGCGGGACACCTCCGACTACGCCGGTCCGCTCGCGCCGCTGGCCCGGGTGCTCTCGCCGGAGCGGGTGCTGACGCCGCCGCTGCTGCGGCTGTGCCGGGCGGTCGCCGACCGCTACGCCGGGACGCTGGCGGACGTGCTGCAACTGGCGATCCCACCGCGGCACGCCGGCGCCGAGGGCGAGCCGTCACCGCGCCCGCTCCCGCCGCCGGGCGCACCCGCGCCGGGCAGCTGGGAGCGGTACCTGCACGGCGCCGAGTTCACCGGCTCGCTGGCCGGCGGGCACGCGCCGCGCGCGGTGTGGACGGCGCTGCCCGGACCGCAGTGGCCGTTCGAGATCGCCCGGGCGGTGGCGGCGACGCTCTCCTCCGGCCGCGGCGCACTCGTGGTGCTGCCGGACGGGCGGGCGGTCGCCCGGGTGGACGCGGCGCTGCGGGACGTGATGGGCGAGGGCCGGCACGTGGTGCTCGCCGCGGAGGCCGGCCCGCAGGAGCGCTACCGCCGTTGGCTGGCCGTCAGCCGCGGTTCGGTGCACGCCGCGATCGGCACCCGGGCGGCGGTCTTCGCGCCCGTCCGCGACCTCGGCCTGGTGGTGGTCTGGTCGGACGGCGACAGCAGCCACGCCGACCCCAACGCGCCCTACCCGCACGTGCGGGAGGTGGCGCTGCTGCGCGCCGCCGAGGAGAACGCCGCGGTGCTGATCGGCGGTTTCTCGATGACGGTGGAGGCCGCGCAGCTGCTGCGCAGCGGGTGGGCGCGGCCGCTGGCCGCGGCGCGCGCCGTGGTCCGGGAGGCCGCGCCGCGGGTACGGACCGTCACCGAGTTCGACCAGGCGCGGGACGCCGCCGCGCAGGCCGCGCGGCTGCCGTCCGTCGCGTGGGAGACCGCGCGGGAGGCGCTGACCCGCGGGCCGGTGCTGATCCAGGTGCCCCGGCGGGGTTACGCGCCGCGGCTCGCCTGCGACCGGTGCCGGGCGGCGGTGCGGTGCCGGCCGTGCGGGGGGCCGCTGGAGTCGCGCGCCGCGGGCGCGCCGCTGGTGTGCGCGTGGTGCGGCGTGGAGGAGAGCGACTGGCACTGCCTCGAGTGCGGGTCGTTCCGGCTGCGGGCGCAGGTCGTCGGGGCGCGGCGTACCGCGGAGGAGCTGGGCAAGGCGTTTCCACGGGTACCGGTGCGGACGTCCGGGCGGGACGCGGTGCTCGCGGCGGTGCCCGCCGGGCCGGCGCTGGTCATCTCGACGCCCGGCGCGGAGCCGGTGGCGGAGGGGCCCGGGTACGCGGCGGCGCTGCTGCTGGACGGCTGGGCGCTGCTGAACCGGCCGGACCTGCGGGCCGGGGAGGAGGCGGTGCGGCGCTGGCTGTCGGCCGCGTCGCTGGTCCGGCCGGCCGGTGAGGGCGGCGTGGTCGTCGTGGTGGGCGAGCCGTCGGCGCGGGCGGTGCAGGCGCTGGTCCGGTGGGACCCCGCCGGGCACGCGGGGGTCGAGCTGGACGAGCGGGAGGAACTGCGGTTCCCGCCGGTCTCGCGGATGGCCTCGGTGACGGGCACGGCCGGGGCGGTCGCCGATCTGCTGGGGCTGCTCCGACTGCCGGACGGCGCGGACGTGTTGGGGCCGGTGCCGGTGTACGGCGCGGACCGGGGGGAGGGGGTCGAGCGGGCGCTGGTGCGGGTCGCTCCGGGGCAGGGCGCGGCGCTGGCTGCGGCGCTGAAGGCGGCTCAGATCGCGCGGCTGGCGTTGCGGGGGGCGGAGACGGTGCGGATTCGGGTGGATCCGACGGACATCGGGTGACGGGGGCTGCCGCTATCGGGTGATGGGGGCCGCCGCCCTGGGTGGGGGGTGCGTCTCGTTGGGCGGAGCTTGCGGCAGGGGGTGGGTTGCTCGCGCAGTTCCGCCCCCAGCCCCATGGGGGGCTGGGGGTACCCCCAGCCCCCCATGCGGGGCGCGAGGTTTCAGTCGGCGCTATCGGGTGCGTTGGGGCATCAGGGGGCTGGCCTGCCTTGCTTGGGGGATCGGGGGGCGGGGGGTGGTGGCGGGGAGGGGGGTCGGGGTGGGGGGTTCGGTTTCGCGGGGGGCGGGGAGGAGTTCGGCGGCGGGGCGTCGCATGCCGTAGCGGCGGTGGACGGCCTGCTTGGTGACGCCGAGGGCGGAGCCTACGGAGTCCCAGGAGAAGCCGAGGGCGCGGTCGAACTCGACGGCGGCGGCGACCAGGGTTTCGACGCTCTCGCGGAGTTCCTGGGCGAGGCGGACGGTGGGGGCGGGGGCGCGGCCGTAGACGACGAAGCCGGCGGAGGTGCTGGGGCGGCGGGGGCGGTAGACGTTGCCCAGCTGGGCGGTGAGCGTGCGCAGGGCGTCGACCTGGCGGCGGACCCGTTCGATGTCCCGCACCAGCAGGTGCAGGGACGCCCGGGCCCGGGCGTCGTGATTGATCTGCTCGGCCATGGCCTCGTTGCCACCTCTCGATCGGGTCGCTTGCTCCGGGGCACTCGCGCGCTCCGGTCAATTCGCATTGACCAACGCGCGCCGAGCCGCTGGGTCACGCGCGGACGTGACTCGGGATATGCCAGAAGCTGCTCCGAACAGGTGGCGGGGATTGCATAGACTTCCCGGTGATCGACGTTTCCGTCGCGTCCTGGAGAAGTGGGGAGTGCCAGCCGATGGCCGTGCAGCCGATCCGGATCTTCGGTGACCCGGTGTTGCGGGCGACCGCGCAGCCGGTGACCGTCTTCGACAAGGAGCTGCGGCGGTTGGTGAAGGACCTCACCGAGACCATGCTGGAGGCGCCGGGCGCCGGCCTGGCGGCGCCTCAACTGGGCGTCTCGCTGCGGGTGTTCACGTACAACGTGGACGGCGTGGTGGGCCACCTGGTCAACCCGGACCTGACGCTCAGCGAGGAGGAGCAGGACGGTCCGGAGGGCTGCCTGTCGCTGCCGGGGCTGCGGTTCGACACCAAGCGGGCGTACGGCGTGGTGGCGAAGGGCTTCAACATGCACGGGGATCCGGTGACGGTGGAGGGCACCCAGCTGCTGTCGCGGTGCATCCAGCACGAGACGGACCACCTGGACGGGATCATCTTCATCGACCGGCTGGACCGGGAGACCCGGAAGGCGGCGATGAAGGCGATCCGGGAGTCGGACTGGGGCGGGGGTCCGGCGCCGGTGGTGAAGGTCTCACCGCATTCCACCTTCGGTGCGATTCGCTGACGATCTGTCGGACGATCTGCTGTTCTGACCATTCGGACTCCACGAAAGGCCCATGCCCGTGCGTCTCGTCTTCGCCGGCACCCCAGAGGTCGCCGTTCCCGCCCTGGACGCCCTGCTGGCCTCCCGGCACGAGGTGGTCGCCGTGGTGACCCGCCCCGACGCGCCGGCCGGGCGGGGGCGGAAGCTGGTGGCCAGTCCGGTGGCGCAGCGCGCCGAGGAGGCCGGGATCGAGGTGCTGAAGCCGGTCCGGCCGAGCGAGCCGGAGTTCATGGCGCGGCTGGCGGAGATCGCCCCGGACTGCTGCCCGGTGGTGGCGTACGGCGCGCTGATCCGGCCCGGGGCGCTGGAGATCCCGGTGCACGGCTGGGTGAACCTGCACTTCTCGCTGCTGCCCGCGTGGCGCGGGGCGGCGCCGGTGCAGCACGCGCTGCTGGCGGGCGACGAGATGACCGGCGCGTCGACCTTCCGGATCCAGGAGGGGCTGGACGACGGCCCGGTGTACGGGCTGCTGACCGAGCCGGTCAAGCCGTCCGACACCAGCGGCGAGCTGCTGACCCGACTGTCGTACGCGGGCGCCGAGTTGCTGGTGCGCACGATGGACGCGATCGAGGACGGGCAGGCCCGGCCGGAGCCGCAGCCGGTGGACGGGGTGTCGCTGGCGCCGAAGTTGACGGTGGAGGACGCCCGGATCGAGTGGAGCCACCCGGCGCTGCGGGTGGACCGGGTGGTGCGCGGCTGCGCGCCGGCGCCGGGGGCGTGGACGATGTTCCGCGGCGAGCGGCTGAAGGTGACCGGCCCGGTGCGCCTGCTGCCCGCCGAGACGGGGCTGGCGCCGGGCGAGTTGGCGGTGGCGAAGAACAGCGTGCGGGTCGGTACCGGCAGCCACGAGGTGGAGCTGGGCGAGGTCCGGCCGCAGGGCAAGAAGGCGATGGCGGCGGCGGACTGGGCGCGCGGGGCGCGGATCGAGTCCGGGGAGCGTTTCGAGGGCTGAGGGCGCGTTGCGCGCGGGATGCCGGGTTCGGGCGGGTCTCACCCTAGACTTCAGGGTGAGACCCGTTCTCCGTCCGGGTCGGACCTGATCCGCAGCACCTTTGTCTCGAGGCACCCTGTTGAGCACCCCCGCCGGCGCCAAGCGCGCACCCCGTCCGCACCGCCGTCCGAAGAAGGACCCCGCCCGGATCGTCGCCTTCCGGGCGCTGCGGGCCGTCGACGAGCGTGACGCGTACGCCAACCTGATCCTGCCGTCGCTGCTGCGCGAGGCCGAGCGCAAGGGCATGGACCGGCGGGACGCGGCGCTCGCCACCGAGCTGGTGTACGGCACGCTGCGCGGCCAGGGCACGTACGACGCGGTCATCGCGGCCTGCGTGGACCGGCCGCTGCGCGAGGTCGACCCGCCGGTTCTGGACGTGCTCTCGCTCGGCGCGCACCAGTTGCTCGGCACCCGCATCCCCAGCCACGCGGCGGTCTCCGCGACGGTCGAGCTGGCCCGGGTGGTGCTCGGCGACGGCCGGGCGAAGTTCGTCAACGCGGTGCTGCGCAAGATCAGCGCCCAGGACCTGGCCGGCTGGGTCGCCCAGGTGGCCCCGCCGTACGAGGACGACGCCGAGGACCACCTGGCCGTCGTCCACTCGCACCCGCGCTGGGTGGTGTCCTCGTTGTGGGACGCGCTCGGCCGCTGGCAGCCGGACGCCTCCGGGCGGGCGGCGATGGAGCAGCTGCTGGAGGCGGACAACGCCCGCCCCGAGGTCACCCTGGTGGCCCGCCCCGGGCGTTCCTCGGTCGCCGAACTGCGCGAGGCGCTGCCGGAGGCGGAGGACGGCCGCTGGTCGCCGTTCGCGCTGCGGCTCGCCGAGGGCGGCGACCCGGCGGATCTGGAGGCGGTGCGGGAGAACCGGGCCGGCGTTCAGGACGAGGGCAGCCAGCTGGTCGCGCTGGCGCTCGCCAACGCCCCCGTGGACGGCGCCGACCGGCTGTGGCTGGACGGCTGCGCGGGCCCCGGCGGCAAGGCCGCGCTGCTCGGCGCGCTGGCCGCGGAGCGCGGCGCGGCGCTGGTCGCCTCGGAGAAGCAGCCGCACCGGGCCCGGTTGGTGGCCCGCGCCCTGGACGGCAACCCCGGGCCGTACGCGGTGATCGCCGCCGACGGGACGCGCGGCGCGTGGCAGCAGGGCGTGTTCGACCGGGTGCTGGTGGACGTGCCGTGCTCGGGCCTCGGCGCGCTGCGCCGCCGGCCCGAGGCGCGGTGGCGTCGCCGTCCCGAGGACATCGCCGGATTCGGGCCGCTGCAGCGGGAGTTGCTGCGCTCGGCGCTGGACGCGGTGCGGGTCGGCGGTGTGGTCGGCTACGCCACCTGTTCCCCGCACCTGGCGGAGACCCGGGCGGTCGTCGACGACGTGCTGCGCAAGGACTCCGGTGTGGAGTGGGTGGACGCCCGCCCGCTGCTGCCCGGCGTCCCGGACCTGGGCGACGGCCCGGACGTGCAGCTGTGGCCGCACCTGCACGGCACCGACGCGATGTACCTGGCGCTGCTGCGGCGCACGGCCTGACGGTGCGTCGGCCTCCCGGGGGGGGGCTCGGGGGTTCTCGGGCTGGGGCGTGGCCCGAGGGACACGAAAGACGCGCCCTACGGGCCGATCAGGGCGGTGAGCAGGCGTTGCAGGCCGCGCTCGAACACCGCGTCGGGGTCGGCCGGTTCGGTGCCCTCGGCGAGGGCGGCGGCCAGGTGGGGGTGGTCGCCGCCGGCGGTGACGGTGTGCAGGTAGCGGACCAGGTCGGCCAGCCAGCGGGCGCCGGCCTGCGCTGAGCGCTGCTGCCAGTCGGTGAACTGACAGACGTAGCCGTTGAGTTGGGAGAACGCCTCCATCTTCGCGGGCCCGGGCAGGGCGGTGCTGGCGAGGGCGGCGAGGTAGAACTCCGTCACCTGCAGGCCGTTCGGACCGAGGCCGGGGCGGCGGGCGATCAGCTCGGTCGCCCACGGGTGGCGGCCCAGGAGGGCGCGCAGCTGGTGGGCGATCAGCGTCAGGTCGGTGCGCCAGTCGCCGCCGGGCGCGGCGGGTAGGTCGTACTCGCCGGCGAGTTGATCGACCATCAGGTCGAAGAGGTGTTCCTTCTTCGGCAGGTAGTTGTACAGGGACATGGTCCCGGCGCCCAGTTCGGCGGCCACCCGCCGCATGGTGACGGCGTCCAGCCCCTCCGCGTCGGCGACGGCGACCGCGGCGCGCGCGATCGACGCCCGGCTGTGCGCCGGCCGGGGGCCGCGGCCGGAGTACTCGGGGCGCAGCCAGATCAGCTCGGGTTCGTCCGCGGACGGCATTGCTTGATCACCTCGCCGCCCAGTCTAGGCGGGCCGTCCGTTTCCGCTGCGGCCGGTCGGTGCGGGGTCCTGTCGCGCGTCACACCTTTTCTCCGTACGGCGTACCCAGTAGTCTGAGGTGACTACGTACGCTGTACCCAGAAAGGGCCTGCCATGAGCGACCCGGCGATTGCCGTGCGGGGACTGAGCAAGCGGTTCGGTGCCACCGTGGCGTTGGACGGACTCGAACTGACCGTTCCCGAAGGGGCCGTGTGCGGGCTGCTCGGGCCGAACGGGGCCGGGAAGACCACGGTGGTGCGGGTGCTCGCGACCCTGGTGCGGCCGGACCGGGGGAGCGCGCTGGTTGCCGGGCGCGACGTGGTGCGGGAGGCGGCGGCGGTGCGCGGGATGATCGGGCTGGCCGGGCAGTACGCGGCGGTCGAGGAGGGCATCACCGGCCGGGAGAACCTCGAACTGCTCGGCCGGCTGCACCACTTGGGCGCGGCGAAGGCCCGGGCCCGGGCGGACGAGCTGCTGTCGGCGTTCGGGCTGGCGGAGGCCGCCGACCGGCTGGTGCGCGGCTACTCAGGCGGGATGCGGCGCCGGCTCGACCTGGTGGCCAGCCTGCTCACCCGGCCGCGGGTGCTGTTCCTGGACGAGCCGACCACCGGACTCGACCCGCGCAGCCGCCGCGAGATCTGGTCCGCCGTACGGGAGTTGGCGCGCGAGGGCACCACGGTGCTGCTCACCACCCAGTACCTGGACGAGGCCGACCGGCTGGCCGACCGGATCACCGTGCTGGACCGCGGCGCCGCCGTCGCCGCCGGCACCCCCGCCGAACTCAAGGCCGCCATCGGCACCTTGGTGGAGGTCACGCTCGCCGAGGACACCGACCCGGCCCGGGCCCGCGCCGTGCTGGCCGTGCTGACCGGCGGACACCCCGTCGCCGGGCCCGAGCCGTCCCGCCTCAGCGTGGTCTCCGACCCGGTCCGGCCGCTCGCCCTGCCGCAACTGGTACGGGAGTTGGACGCCGCCGGGGTGGTGGCCCGGGACATCGCGCTGCGCACCCCGTCGCTGGACGACGTCTTCCTGGCGCTGACCGGCGCGGGCGCGACGCCCGCCGGGGGCGCCGACCCGACCGCGCCCGGAACGGGCACCGAGCCGACCCTGGAGAGTGCCGCATGAGCGCGCTGACCATGCCCGTGGACGCCGCCGCCTCGGCCCGGCGGATCCTGCTGATCTACCGTCACTCGCCCGGCCTGCTGGCCGCCTCGCTGCTGGTGCCGCTGGCGATGGTCGGGGTCTTCGGCTACGTGTTCGGCAGTGCGATCTCGGTGCCCGGCGGGGCGTACCGGGAGTTCCTGATGCCCGGCCTGTTCGCCCTGGTCGCGCTGAACGGTCTGATGCCCGCCATGGTCGGCGCGGCCCGGGACGCCGGACGGGGCGTCACCGACCGGCTGCGCTCGATGTCGGTCTCGCGGCTCGGGCTGCTCACCGGCCAGACGCTGGCGGACCTGCTGGTGGCCGCCGTGGTGCTGGTGCCCACCGCGCTGATCGGCTGGGCGGCCGGCTGGCGGATCCGCGAGGGGCTCGGCCCGGCGCTCGGCGCGTTCGGGCTGCTGCTGCTCTTCCGGTTCGCCTGCACCTGGGTCGGCAGCGCCCTCGGTCTGCTGGTCGGCAAGGAGGAGACAGCGGGTCAACTCGGCGTCCTCACCATCCCGTTCGCGATGCTCACCAGCGCCTTCGTGCCCACCGGCGGGATGCCCGGCTGGCTCGCCGCGATCGCCGAGTGGAACCCGGTCAGCGCGGTGGTCGAGGCCTGCCGTCAGCTCTTCGGCAACCCCTCGGCGCCGGGCGGCACCTGGCCCGCGCAGCACCCCCTGGCGGCGGCGCTCGCCTGGTGCGCGCTGCTGCTGGCGGTGTTCGTCCCGCTGGCGGTGCGCAGCTACGCCCGCGCGGGGCGGTAGCGGCCTGGGTCGGCGGCCCCGCGAGGGGTGCCGGACCGGCGAGGGGTACTGGACAAGCGGGCCGGTGCGGCAGAGGGTGGGGAGTCATGGAGTACACCCACCTCGGCCGTACCGGCCTGTCCGTCTCCCGCCTGTGCCTGGGCACCATGAACTTCGGCGTGCACACCGAAGAGGCCGACGCGCACCGGATCATGGACGCCGCCCACGAGCAGGGCATCAACTTCTTCGACACCGCCAACGTGTACGGCTGGGGCGAGAACAAGGGCCTCACCGAGTCTATCATCGGCAACTGGTTCGCCAAGGGCGGCGGCCGCCGCGAGAAGACCGTGCTGGCCACCAAGCTCTACGGCGACATGGGCCAGTGGCCCAACGAGGGCAAGCTCTCCGCGCTCAACATCCGCCGCGCCGTCGACGCCAGCCTGCGCCGCCTGCAGACCGACCACATCGACCTCTACCAGATGCACCACGTCGACCGGGACACGCCCTGGGACGAGATCTGGCAGGCGATGGAGGTGCTCACCCTCCAGGGGAAGATCATCTACGTCGGTTCCTCCAACTTCGCGGGCTGGCACCTCGCGCAGGCCCAGGAGACCGCGCGGGCCCGCAACTTCCTCGGCCTGACCAGCGAGCAGTCGCTCTACAACCTGATCGAACGCAGCGTCGAACTCGAGGTCGTCCCCGCGGCCCGGCACTACGGCCTCGGCCTGATCCCGTGGTCCCCGCTGCACGGCGGGCTGCTCGGCGGCGTGCTGCGCAAGGAGCGCGAGGGGGTGCGCCGCGCCCAGGGCCGGGCGCAGGAGACCCTGGCGGAGCACCGCGACCAGCTCCAGGCGTACGAGGACCTGTGCGAGGAACTCGGACAGGAGCCCGGCGACGTCGCGCTGGCCTGGCTGCTGAGCCGCCCGGCCGTCACCGCGCCGATCGTCGGCCCCCGTACGCTCGACCAACTCTCGGCCGCCGTCCGGTCGTTGGACGTCGAGCTGGACCAGAAGACGCTGGACCGGCTGGACGAGATCTTCCCCGGCCGCCGCACCGCGCCGGAGGACTACGCCTGGTGAGGTGACGGTGCCCGGCCCCCGCGGACGTGCGGGGCCGGGCGCCGGCGTCAGCGGTAGACCGTGCAGCCGCGGTCCTCCAGGGCGCCGACCAGGCGGTGCCCGGGTCGGGTCGGGGTCCAGCGGAGGTCGAGCTTCTCCAACGCGGGGAGGTCGGCCAGCCAGTCCGGGAGGATGCGCAACGGGTTGCCGCGCAGGTCGAGTTCGCGCAGCCGGGGGAGCGCGGCGAGGGTCTCCGGCAGCTCGGTGAGGGCGCCGTCGCGCAGTTCGAGCCGGCGCAGCTCCCGCAGGGCGGCGACCGACTGCGGCAGCGCGGTCAGCGGATTGCCGCCCAGGTGCAGCTCGCGGAGCCGGCCCAGGCCGTCGAGGTGCTCCGGCAGCCGGGTCAACCGGCAGCGCTGGGCCCGTAGTTCGACGAGTCCGCGCAACTCGCCCAGGGCGTCCGGGAGCCGGTCGAGCGGATTGTCGCCGACGTTGAGGTAGCGCAGCCGGTGCAGTCGCACGAGGGAGTCCGGCAGCGCGGTGAGCCGGTTGTCGTGCAGGTAGAGGAAGTCGCTGAGCGCGGTCAGCGCGCCCAGCTCCTCCGGTACCCGGGCCAGCCGGTTGTGGCCCAGGTCGAGGGTCCGCAGGTGCGTGAACGTCCCGATCCGCGACGGGAGTTCGGTGAGCTCGTTGTCGGCGAGGATCAGCACCTCGGCGTCGGTGCGCTGCCAGACCTCGGCCGGGACGGCGGTCAGTCCCCGCCGCCACAGGTTGACGGTCACGGCATCCTCCCGTTCCGCGCGGGACCCACGCTGCGAGTCGGTCAGAGCTGGGCGGCGGCGAATCCGGTCAGCAGGACCAGGAAACCGCCGAGCTCACCGATGATCAGCACCGCCAGCACGACCTGCATGCTGCGCGGCGGGTTGTGCATCTGGTTGACGGTCGTGCCCTGCAGCCCGAGTCGGGTGTAGTTCGCGATGGTCCCCATGAACAGCAGCACCATGGCGCCGGCCGCCGTCAGGTTCACCGCCGACGGCCACTTCGACAGCTCCACGAACGCCGCGATCAGGCCGGTCGCGAAGGAGTAGAGCAGCGCGGACCGGTGCGCGGTGTCGATGTACGGGTGCGCCAGGCCGGTCGGCGAGGTGACCATCATCTGCCACTTCACCACGCCCAGCACGAGTGCCGCGACGAAGATGACGCCGGCGAAGAAGAGTATCCAGGCGGTGGCGGTCTGTATGGTCACGTCGTGCCTCTCGCAAGTGCTCGGGAATGCTCGGGGATGCGCGGAATCGGCCGGTCCGCGGACAACTGATCGAAAGTCAGGCAGAGGCTAGCAGGGCCCGCCGGGGGCCCGAATGTCCCGGCGCGGGTTGCCGGGGATCGGGATGAAAGTACGTCAGGATGACCGGGTGAAGCCGATCAGTCATGCGGTGCCCTACTACGCGCAGTGGGAGTCGCCCGAACTCGTGCCGGACATCCTCGACGGCACCCTGCGGGCCGGCGACGATCCGCTGTGGGAGCGGTCCGGGGCGGCGGACGAGGAGGACTACGAGTACTGGTCCTGGCGGCTGTGCGGGATTGCCTGCCTGCGGATGGCCCTCGACCACTGGTGGGGCGTCGCCCCCGCGGCGATCCGCCTCGCCGAGGAGTGCCAGGAGGCCGGGGCGTACATCAGGCACCCCGACGGCCGGCTCGACGGCCTGATCCACACCCCGTTCGCCGGCTACGTCCGCCGCCGCTGGGGCCTGACCGCGCACGCGGTGAGCCCGCTGCCCACCGACCAGCTGTACGGGGAACTCGCGGCCGGACGGCTCCCGATGATCTCCGTCCACCCGAGCATCCGCACTCTCGCCCCGGACCCGCCCCGCCTCGGCGGCCACCTGGTACTCGCCGTCGGCGCGGACGAGGACAACCTGTACATCCACAACCCGTCCGGCTTCCCCGACGGCTCGCAACGCCACGCCAAGGTGCCGTGGACCGACCTCGACCGCTTCTACGCCGGCCGCGGCATCGTCCTCGGACCGCCGCCCCGCTAGCCGTTCCCACGGCCGCCGGCTCAGTGCCGCGGGCGGTACGGGCGGCCCGGGCGAGGGTGCCGGGACGGCCCGGGCGCCGGGCGCCGGCCGGCGGGTGACTGCGGGCGGTCCGGCCGCTCGGGGCGCGGCGGCCGGCGGTTCGGGTCGAGGTGGACGGAGCCGACCAGGGCGCCGAGGACCGTGGCGCCGAGCGCGAAGGCGAGGGCCAGCGCGGAGGCCGTCCACCAGGAGTCGATCGTGCCCCCGGACCACCAGGCGAACGGGTACAGGCCGACGGCGGCCGCCACCGCGCCGACGACGGACAGCAGCGGTGTGCCCGGGGCGCCGGGCCGCGGGGACGACGGGACGCGGACCATCGCGATGAGCACGGCCACGACCACGCCGGAGAGGCCGAGCGCGAGCGGCCACCCCAGGACGAAGTTCGTCGTGACGGCGGTGACGACGGCCGCGGCGCCGGTCCAGGCGAGCACCAGGACCTGACGGACCGCCAGGTCGCGGGCGGGCTCCTGGCGGCGGCCGGGCGGCAGGCCCCGCAGCGCTCGGGCACCCAGGGCGGCGCACAGCGCGGCGGCGCCGACCGCCAGTGCGACCGGCAGCCCCTGGCCCGTCCAGTGGACGCGCGGCTGGTTCCGCACCAGCCACGGCGGGGTCCGCGGCACCGGCACCGTCGTCCAGCGGCCGTCGGCGGTACGGACGGCGATACCCGTCGCCGGGTAGTTCACGATCACGCCGTGCCCGCCGCCCGGCAGCGCGACCACCAGCAGCTCGCCCTTCGGACCGGCGGGCGACGACGATTCCGTTCCTGACGAGGACGAGGGCGCCCCGGCGGCCGCCTCGGGGTCGGGCGAGGCGTCGACAGCGGACGGGGCGGGGGAGGAGGTGGCAGCCGAGAGGGCCAGGGAAGGGTCGGTGGCAGCGGAGGCGAGCGACGCGTCGGCTGTCGAGGGGGCGGGGGAGGAGAGTGCAGCTGAGGCGTCGGCAGTCGAGGGGGCGGGGGAGGCGTCGACCGTGGACGGGGTGAGCGAGGCGGGCTGTGGGGGCGACGGGGCGGTGGTCGTCAGGAGTTCGGGTGGGGCGTAGGCGGTCTGCCAGGTGAGGCCGCCGTCCTGGGTGGACTCGATGGGGCGGTCGGTGCCGAGCAGGCGGTAGCAGAGCAGAGGCTGCGCCGGAACGCAGCGGCCCTGGTCGGCCGGCGGGCCGTCGTCGGCGTCCGGGAGGTCGTAGGGGAGGCGGGGTACGACCTGCCAGGTCAGGCCGCCGTCGTCGGTGGTCCACCAGTTGCTGTGGAAGTTCCCGTCGAAGGTCCGCAGCATCGGCCGCCCGTCCCGGCTGGTCAGCAGCGGCGGGCTCTGGAGCGGCGCGGAGGTCGCCACCACGGCCGCCACCGCGAGCGGGACGGTGAGCACGGCGAGGGCCCGGCGGACGTGCCAGGGGTGCCGGGAGTGCCACGAGCGGTGGGCGCGACGCCACAGCCACCAGGCGACGGCGAGCACCGGGAGCGCCAGGAGGTCGCTCCGGTCGCCCTTGATCCGGCTCGGGACGCCGCTCAACGACCAGATGCGGGAGGCGAGTTCACCACCGGCGACGCCGGACTTGGCCACCGCGAAGGCGAGTGCGGTGCCACCGATGCCGACCGCCGCCGGCCAGTGGCCGCGCAGCCGCAGCACCGGCGTGAGCAGCAGCGCCAGTACCGGCGGCGCGACCAGCATCCACGCCAGGTCGCTCAGTTTGCCGGTCACCGGACCGGGCCAAATCCGCTTCCCCGACCGGTCGTTGAACCCCAGCAGCAGCACTGCCGCGACCGTTCCCGGATGACCGGCCCAGCGCAGCACCGCCCCGGTCGCCGCAGCCCGTTCCCCCACGATCCGCATGGGAACCAGTGTGCTGACGACTGATCACGGCCGGGCCACGCTGCCGTATCGGAGTGCTACGACGCGAACGCCGGGTAGCCCGGCAGCGGTGCCACGTCCCAGCCCGCGGCGACCTCGTCCAGCAGCCGGCCGACGGTCTCGCGGAGCGCCGGGAACCCGTCCAGGCGCGCCGCCTGCTCCCAGCGGTGGCGCAGGAGTTGACGCCTCGTCGGGACCGGGCGGCGGGTGGCGTGCAGCAGCCGGTCCTCGCCGGCGTGCGGGAGCATCCGCACCGTGGCGTCGACCGTCCACACGGCGACCGCGTCGCGCATCCCGGCCTCCCACTCCGCGTCCGCGGCGAGCGCCGGGTAGACGGCGACGACCTCCGCCCGGTACGCCTCCTCGACCCGGCGGGCCAGGCCGTCGGGGAGGGCGAGGACGCACCAGCAGGTGGAGAAGGGCATCCGGCAGTACGCCGCGGTGAGGAACACCGACTGGTAGCAGGAGGCCTCGAAGTCGAGCAGCCGCAGACCGTCCGCGGTGAGCAGGTTGTTGTCGGGGCAGGTGTCGCCGGGGCTGAACGCCGGGTACTCCTCGCCGCCCGCCGGGCCGATCCGGGCGAGCTCCGCCGCCAGCCCCGCCGGGGCGGCGATCCCGGCCGCGGTGAGCACGCCGGGGAGGGCGGCCGCGTTCCGCGGGATCCACGGATCGTCCGCCCAGCTCGGCATGCCGACGTCGAACCGCCGCCACAGCGCCGCGAGTTCGGCCTGCCGGTCGATCGAGCGGGCCGCCAGGCGGCCGAGTCCGCGGGCCCACGCCAGCAGCCCCGCCTCGGCGGCCCGCGGGTCGTCGCCGAGCAGTACGTCGGCGAGGGACGGCGCGGTGCCGAGGTCGCCCAGTACCAGCAGCGGCACGTCGAGGTCCGCCGCCAGCAGCGGCGGGCCGGCCAGGCCGAGCGTCAGCCCCGCCGCCTCGGCGGTGAAGCAGCGCAGTGCCTCCGGCCCGCCGGTGTACGCCTTGACGACGACGGTGCGGCCGTCCTCGGTGCGGCAGCGCAGCACGGTGGTGCGACGGCTGCCGCCGAGGTCGACGGGACCGGACAGGCCGGTGCCCAGCAGCCGCCCGGCCACGCGGAGGATCTCGTCCATCCGGGCATCCTGCCACCACCGGGCAGGGGCCGTACGCGGCCGGGCCGTGCGGGATCGGGCGGCGGGTGAGGTGGGGTGACGGGGTGTCAGGACGCGGTGGGCAGGCCGATCGGGGTGGTGGGCGGGAGGTCGGCGCGGCAGGCGGCGGCGATCGGGCGCAGGGCGGCGGCCAGGTCGTCGAGTTCGGCGCGGTGGAAGTCGCTCCAGACCCGGGCGGCGGCCAGGTCGGTGGCGGCTTCCAGGGCCTGGTGGCGGGTGCGGCCCTCGGGGGTGAGGGCGCCGTCGGGGGCGAGCCACCGGCGGTCGACCAGGCGGGCGGTGGCGGCGTCCCACTGCTCGTCGGTCCAGCCGCGGTGCGGCTGCAGGGTGTCCCGCCGGGTGTCGAGGGCGCAGCGGACCACCAGCGCCTCGCAGCCGTCCAGGCCCTCGGCGACCAGGGCCGCGACGTGGCCGTCGCCGCGGTGCTCGCGCAGCACGGTGGTGGCCTGCCAGAGCCGGGCGAGGCGACCCTCCGGCCGGGGGAGCGCGGCGTTGGCGGCGGCCAGCACCCGGCCCGCACAGTCCAGTCCGGCGACCGCTCGCTCCAGCAACTCGACCGAGTGGTCGACGAGTTCGGGCTGGACGTCGGCGAGCACCCGGTCGAGCGCGGCGACCGCCCCGGTCACCCGGGCGTGCAGCGCCTGCTCCGGCGTGGCCCGGGACCACAGCTCCGGCAGCGCCCGTTCCACCATCGCCGGCGCGAAGTTGAAGAACGCCGCGACCACCGGCGTCGCGTCCACCGCGCCCAGCGGCGCGGACCGGCCGCCGAAGTAGCCGCGCCAGTACCCGCGCAGCCCCGCGGCCTCGTACGCGGCGCGGCTCTCCGGCGAGAAGTAGGTGAGCGCGTGGACGGGCTCGAACAGCCACCACAGCGCACGCGCGGGGTGCACCGGCTCGGTCATCGGGGTGCCTTTCGACGAGGGTGGACGAACGGTCAGGCGTACCGGAGCCTGCCAGAGCGCCGCGCGCCGCGGAAGATCGCCCGGGCGGGGGCCGGGCCCGCAGCGCGGGGGCGGCGGACCGGGGCGGCCGGGGTCCGGGCGGTGGCGGACCGGGGCGGCCGGGGTCCGGGCGGTGGCGGGGGCAGGGGATGATGGAGCGAGCGGCCACCCCGGCCACCCGCACCGAGTCGTGAAGGTACCCTCCCATGGCGCAGATCAGCCCCAGCATCCTGTCCGCCGACTTCGCCCGCCTGGCCGCGGAGGCCGAGGCGGTCCGCGGAGCGGACTGGCTGCACGTGGACGTGATGGACAACCACTTCGTGCCGAACCTCACGCTGGGCGTCCCGATCGTCGAGTCGCTGGCCCGCGCCACCGACATCCCGCTCGACTGCCACCTGATGATCGAACAGCCCGACCGCTGGGCGCCGCAGTACGTCGAGGCCGGGGCCGGCTCGGTCACCTTCCACGTGGAGGCCGCCGCCGCACCGGTCCGCCTCGCCCGGGAGATCCGCGCCAAGGGCGCCCGCGCCTCGATGGCACTGCGCCCCGCCACCCCGATCGAGCCGTACGAGGACCTGCTGCCCGAGCTGGACATGCTGCTGATCATGACGGTGGAGCCCGGCTTCGGCGGCCAGGCCTTCCTCGACATCATGCTCCCGAAGATCCGCCGCACCCGGCAGCTCATCGACAAGCACGGCCTCGAGCTGTGGCTGCAGGTCGACGGCGGCGTCTCCACCGCGACCATCGAGGCCTGCGCGGAGGCCGGCGCCGACGTCTTCGTGGCCGGCTCGGCGGTGTACGGCGCGGCCGACCCCGCGGAGGCGGTGCGGGCGCTGCGGGCGCAGGCCGACGCCGCGACCGCCTCGGCCGGCTGGGCCTGTCGCCACTGAGGCTGCCGCCGGTGAGGTTGTCGCTGTTGAGGTTGTCGCTGTTGAGGCTGCCGCCGGTGAGGTTGTCGCTGTTGAGTCGTGGCCGCTGCCGCTGCCGCGGCGTGCTGGTGCCGGTTCCGGAAACCGCTTGCACGCGGTGCGCGTCCCCCCCTGCGGTAGGGGCCGGCGCGGCAGGCGTCGGCACGGTCGGTCGGTCGCGGGGCGGGGTGCGGGTGCGGGAGCAGACGGTGGTTGACGGCGCGTCGGACGTGGTGGCGCCGAGGGTCGGGCACGGCAGCGGGCGGCGGCGTTTCCTCGGGGCGCTCGCCCTCGCCGCGCTCGGTACGGGGGCGGTCGGCGGTGCGATGGTCGAGGACGTGCTGCCCGGCGGTGTCCGGGTGCGCCGCGCCCTCGGCCTGACCGGCGACGACGGCACGGTGCCCGACGTCCGGCCCGGCCCGGTGCGGACCGAGACCCGGCACTCCGCCGCTCGCGGACGCGACGTCCGACTGGTCGTCATCGATCCGCCCGGCGGCGGGGGTTCCGCACTCCCGGTCTGCCTGGCGCTGCACGGGCGAGGCAGCAGCGCGGAGGGGTTCCTCGGCCTCGGGCTGCCGCAGTTCCTGGCCGCCGCCGTCGCCGCGGGCGTCCCCCCGTTCCGGGTGGTCGCCGTCGACGGCGGTGACGCCACCTACTGGCACCCGCGCGGCGGCGACGACCCGATGCGCCTGCTCACCACCGAACTCCCCGGCTGGATAGCCGAGTTCGGCTTGCCCGCACCGTCCCGGGCGCTCGGCATCTCGATGGGCGGCTCCGGCGCCCTGCAGTACGCCCGGGCCCGGGGCGGCCTCGCCGCCACCGCGCTGCTCAGCCCCGCGCTGTTCCGCAGCTGGCCGGACGCCCGCACCGTCGACGCCTACCAGGACGAAGCCGACTGGCGGGCCCACGAGCCGCTCCAGCACCTCGACGCGCTCCCCGGAGCCGGCCGCACCGCTGTCTGGTGCGGCACCGAGGACCCGTTCTGCCCGGCCGCCCGCGAGCTGGCCGGCCACGTCGCCGAGACCCACTTCCCGCGCGGCGAGCACACCGACGGCTTCTGGCGGCGGGTGCTGCCCGCCGCGCTGGAGCTGGTCGGCCGGGCCTGAGCCGAGACCGCCCTGACGGCCCGTCGCGACTGAGGCGCTCGCGGGCGACCGTTGCCGACGGCCCGCCTCTCGCCGATCGCCCGCCTTTCGCCGACGGCCCGTCGCAACCGCTGCCGACGCATCGTCAGGTCGATACTGGCGGCATGAGCAACCTCGATCGGAAGCCCTCGCCGAGCGTCTGCGGCAACCAGGCCGCCACCGGACCGGTGAAGGACCTGCTGACCGGGCGCACCGTCCCGCTCGGCGAGTCCACCGTGGTGCGCCGGCTGCTGCCCAACCTCGGTCGGCGGATGGTCGGCGCCTGGTGCTTCGTCGACCACTACGGGCCCGACGACATCGCACAGGAGCCCGGGATGCAGGTCCCGCCGCATCCGCACATGGGGCTGCAGACCGTCAGCTGGCTGCACCAGGGCACCGTGCTGCACCGCGACAGCCTCGGCAGCGTGCAGACCGTCCGCCCGTACGAACTCGGGCTGATGACCTCGGGGCGGGCGATCTCGCACTCCGAGGAGTCGCCCCGGGAGCACGCCCGCTACCTGCACGGCGCCCAGCTGTGGGTCGCCCTGCCCGACGCCCACCGGCACACCCCGCCCGCCTTCGAGCACCACGCCGAACTCCCGGTGGTCAGCGCCGGCGGGCTCGACGCCCGCCTGATTCTCGGTACCCTCGACGGCGCCACCTCCCCCGGCACCACCCACACCGCCCTGACCGGCGCCGACCTCACCCTTCGCGAGGGCGCCGCCCACCGCCTCCCGATCGACCCCGGCTTCGAGTACGCCGTCCTCGCCATGACCGGCACCGTCGACGTCGACGGCGTCCCCGTCGAACCCGGCTCCCTGCTCTACCTCGGCTGCGGCCGCCGCGAACTCCCCCTCCTCGCCCGCACCGACGCCGCCGTCCTCCTCCTCGGCGGCGAACCCTTCGAGGAACAGATCGTCATGTGGTGGAACTTCATCGGCCGCACCGCCGAGGAGATCACCCAGGCCCGGGACGACTGGCAGGCCGGCACCCGCTTCGGCGAAGTCCACGGCTACGACGGCACCCGCCTGCCCGCTCCCGAACTGCCGAGCGTCCCCCTGAAGGCCAGGGGAAGGGCACGCTGACGTGATTTGTGCGGCAGCCGTTCAGTCGCTGGGGCCCTGCTGGGGAGCGGGGCCGACCTGGGACAACGGCGTGCCGGCCCTGCGGAGTTCGCGGAGGTGCTGCAGATTCGCTGCTGTCCATGCGGTCTGCGGATGGCTCTCTCCGAGCGCCCGGATCCGCAGCTCCAGGACCGTTGCCAGTTCAAGCTCGGCCGAGTTGAGGTCCCGGTGTTCCCAGGCAAGCAGGGCGAGTTCTGTGCGGGTGATCAGCGTGTACGGGTGTCCCTCGCCGAGTATCTCGATCCTGGCTGCGAGCACCTCACGGAACCCGGCCTCGGCCTCCTCCCACCGCCCGAGCCTGCGGGCCACCACGGCGAGGCTGTGGCGTGTGGCCAGCGTGTCGGGGTGGCGTTCTCCGAGTACCTGGCAGCGTGCGCGGTGGACGATCCGGTACTCAGCCTCCGCATGGGACAGGTCCCCGCGCTCGCGGGCCATCCTGGCCAGGCTGTAGCGGGAGACGAGGGTGTCAGGGTGGTGCTCGCCGAGGAGCCGGGCCCGGATTTGCCACACCGCGTGATGTTCCTGCTCGGCCTCGTCCAGCCGGCCGAGCTCGCGCAGCACCATGGCCCAGGTGTGGCGGACGGCGAGTCCGCTGGCGTCGTCCTCTCCGAGGAGCCGGCGCAGTTCGTCCGCTACGGTCCTGAGCTCGGCCTCGGCCTCTTCCGCCCGGCCCTGCTTACGTGCCACGCGGGCCAGGCTGTACCGGGCGTCCAGGGTGGCCAGATTGTGCTCTCCGAAGACGTCACGCCGCGCCAGGTAGACGTCCTGGATGCGGTTCTCGGCCTCCGAGTAGAGGCCCCGTAGGTCCAGGTACCGCGCGACCAGTAGAGCCGCAGCGCCCGCGCTCACGATGCCCTCGTCATCGTCCACTGCTTCGATGGCCAGCCGGTGGGCATCGAACACGTGTGGCGCCAGCGCCTGCAACTGCGGCCAGGAAGCGGGGTCCTCGACTTGGTGGCGCAGGGCCTCGACGGCGCCGTTCAGCAGTAGGCCGGCCGCCGGCCGCGCCCATGGAGCCTCCTCGGTGCGCGCGGCGTCGCGCACCAGCGGATGGAGCCTCAGCATGGGCAGAGTGACTGACGCACCGTCGACTTCGATGAGGCTCAGGTCGGCGAGTGCCTTGAGGAGGCGCCAGAGGTGGGCGCCGTCAGAGACACCGAGCGGAGCCACGGCGGCGATCCTGTCCGGGTGGAGCACCGTCACGTACGGGAGAGGCGCGTTCGCAAAGGCGGAGAGCAGCCGGATCAGGGGGCGTGCCTCGGGTAGGCCGCGGCTGGCCAGTTGGTCGAGGGTCAGCATCGTTGCACTCCTGGTGACTCGGTTCGGGTCGGACCGATCGGGACCACCCTCCTCGACGGCCTGCAGGTAGGCCGCGAAGGTCAGCGCCGCGGTCGTGTCCGGCCACGGCTGCTCTGATACGTCGGCGAGGTAGCTGCCCGCAAGCCGGAGAGCGAGTGGCAGGCCGCCGAGGCGCGTGGCCAACGCCTCGGCATCCCGGAGCGCGCCCTTGTCGGAACCCGCATAGTCGATGAGGACCTGGGCGGCGGGCGACGGGGCTACCACCCCGTGCTCACCTGGATCAGAGGACGCCAGACTCCCGACGTGGTGCAGCCGGAAGCCCGGCCCCCACGCCTCGGCAGCTCCGGTCCGCGTGGTGATCAGGACGAGTCCGTTGCCTCGGTGCGGGCGGATCCAGCCGGTGCCGTCGCTCAGGCGACCGGTGTTGTCGAGGCGCCGGGGATCGTCCATCCCGTCCACGACAAGCAGCCACCGTCGGTCGTACCTTTCGAGGACCTGCCACAGCAGGTCCGCCCTGTCGCGAGTGCGGACCTCCTCTTCGGTGGCACCGGCCTGCCGGGCGACCGTGAGCAGTCCCGACGCCAGTGCGTCCTGGTCCGCGGGACCGATCCACCAGACCTGGATGCCGTTCGTGGAGGCGTGGTGCGCTGCCTCCAAGGCCAGGGTGGTCTTGCCCGACCCGCCCATGCCGTGGAGTACGTGGGCCCCGCTCGGTGAGGTGTCCGTGAGCAGGTCGGTCAGGGTTTCCAGGAGGGCTTCCCGGCCACGTGGGGGGTGGTTGGGGTTCCGTCGCGCCAAGGGCGGACTGAGGGTCATCGCGCCAGTTCGGACGTCGTTCTGGAAGTAGACGTTCAGCTGGTCCACCCGTCCGGCCGCCACTCCGGCATGCCCGATGGTGAACGCGGAACCGACCGTCGCGGCTGCGAGTCCACCGGGTTCGGCCGAGAAACTGGCGTGTCCGCCGAAGGCCGGCGAGTTATTGCCCAACGACGTGACAGCCGTGGCCGCGCCGGAGAGCCCGATCACCTCGCGCAGCAAGGCGACGGCCGACTCGCGGTCAGGACCATCGAGTTGGCGAAGCAGCGCCTCGAAGTGGGACCGCCACACCGTTGCAGCAGATTCCAGGCGGCCCGCCGCACCGTCCTCTCCGGCCGATAGACGGTCGAGTTCCGCAGACACCGCATCGACGTCCCGGGATCCGGACCGGCTGAAGACCCGTACGACCCGTTCCCGCACCGCGGCCCACGCCTCGGTTCCGGCGGCCTGTGCCACCGCTGTCCCACCCGCGGCAGCCAGCGCCGCCAGCGCTTCCGCCAGCATTCCCGCCCCCGTCAGCCGGCCGTTGTGGACCGCACCGGCCCCCGATCTCCCTACCCGAAATCCGCGCGCCGACGCGCGGCTCACTCCGGATTCCGTTCCTGGAACCAGGACGGACGGACCGTCAACACCGCGGTGCCGTCGAGTGTCGCGTGGCGGTGGGGCGAACAGGAGCGGAACGCTTCGGCACGCGGTGGTGACCGTCCTGGCGGGGCCTGCGGGGATGGGTCATCGGCCATTCTGGGGGGCTTACTTCACTTCTTGACGGAAGTGGTCGAGACCTTTAGGTTCACCGACGACCGGAGGACTGGCGGCTCGACGACCGAGAAGGATCCCCGATGCGTAGGAAGACCTCCCTCGGCCGGGCGCTGCTCGGCCTGGCCGGGGCGGCGGCCCTGGCGGCGGCCCTGGTGGTGGCCGTGCCGGCGAGTGCGCAGGCGAGTGTGTTGACGTTGTTGCCGCAGAACGCGCCGGGCCTCGACCAGAGCTTCTCGCCGGCCTACGACTACGACCGGGACGGGTGCTACGCCACGGCGGCGATCGGTGCGGACGGCACGCTCAACCCGGGCCTGAAGCTGGGCGGCGACGTCAACGGGCACTGCCACGACTACGCCCAGCTGGCCAACGCCAACACCTACTCGCGGTCGAAGTGCAACAACGGCTGGTGCGCCGTCATGTACGCCAGCTATTTCGAGAAGGACCAGGCCACGCTCGGTCCGCTCGCGATCGGGCACACCCACGACTGGGAGCACGTGGTGGTGTGGATCGCCGACAACCAGGTCCAGTACGTGGCGGTGTCCCAGCACAGCGGCTACCAGTTGGCGGGCCGTTCGGCGATCCGGTTCGACGGCACCCACCCGAAGGTCGTCTACCACAAGGACGGGGCGTCGACGCACTGCTTCCGGTTCGCCAACGCCAACGACGAACCGGCCGAGAACGCCACCGGCAACTGGTTCTACCCGCGCCTGGTCGGCTGGGACGGCTACCCCGCGGGCTACCGGGACCGCCTGATGAGCGCGGACTTCGGCGCGGCCACCATCAAGATCGACGACGGCGACTTCCAGTACGCGCTCGCCCACACCGAGCCCGCGGGCATCCCGTTCGACCCCAACGCCTGACCCGGCCTCTACAGTGACCGCATGGCCGCAGATCTGTGGTTCCCGAGCGACGACCCCGAGACCGAGTCCGAACTGGACGGGACCGAGCGGGACTTCGTGGCGGCGCTGCGCGAGCGGGCCGGAGGGTGGGCGGTCGCTCCGGCCGTCAGTTGGGTGGGGCGGCCCGAGGACGACTCCTCGTTGGTGGTGTGCGTGGGCGTCGGCGACCGCTCGCTCGGCTGGCCGCTGCGCGCCGGCCTGCACCTGACCGGTGCCACGGTCCGCGGGGACCGGCTGGTCCACCGGGACTTCTACTGGCTCGCGCAGCCGCCGACCTGGCTGGCGCTGAACGCCGCCGGCAGCCCGCAGGAGCTGGCCGCGCTCTCGGCGGACTGGTTCGAGCGCATCCTCCGGCTGCCCGTGGTCCGGCACGAGTGGTACCACGACGGCCGGCGCTACGCGTACCGGTGCCTGTTCGCGGACGACGGCGACGGCTGGTGCGACGGCTACCGGGACGACCTCGCCCCGCCGGGGCAGCCCGAGTACCTGAGCGCCGTCGGCGCACGGGACGCCGGGTACCGGATCCGGTCGGGGGCTCTCGGTTCCCCCGACCGGATCACCGTCCTGCGGATGCGGTCGGACTGACGCCTCGCCCGGAAGGGCGGGCGGATGACGTCCCGTCAGCAGCCCTGTCAGGAAAGGGCGGCGAGGACCTCGTTCGCCGCCCGGGCGCCCTCGACGGCTCCGCCGTTCATGTAGCCCTGGAAGTCGTACGAGGTGTGCTCGCCCGCGAAGTGCAGGTTGCCCTGCGCGGTGGCCTCGTAGCCGGCGTAGGTGGTCAGGTAGCCCACCGGCCAGTAGGAGTAGGCGCCGTAGGAGTACGGGTTGAGGTGCCAGGCGGACAGGGTGGCCCGGCCGTTCCAGGCGGCCTTGGTGCCCGGCCAGACGGCGTCGATCTGGCTGAGGTAGTCGTCGGCCAGGTTGCGCGTGTACGGGGTGGCGGCGGTGGTGAACGCGGACGGCGGCGTGAGGCCGCGGGCGAGGCTGCCGCCCCCGTACTGGACCAGGATGCCGCTGGTGCCGGCCTGGCCGCGGGTGACGTCCCAGGCCTGTTGGTAGGGCAGGTCGGCGAAGCACTCGCCGTTGGAGACGCCGGGCCAGGCGCCGGTGCCGGACCAGGAGTCGCGGCGGGTGAACTGCATGTTGAGCTTGGTGCAGGCGCCCATCCGCATGTTGGCCAGGACGCCCTGCATCCTGGTGTCGAGTCCGGCCCTGGACAGGTCGACGCGGGTCTGCAGGATCGGCAGCGGGACGGCCAGGACGGTGTGGTCGGCGACCACCGTCTTCGTGCCGCCGCCGTCCAGGGCGAAGGTGAGGGTCTGGCTGCCGTCGGCGTTCCTCACCACGGCCTGCAGGGTGTGGCCCAGCTGCACGGTGCCGGCCGGCAGGGCGGCGGCGACGGCCCGGGGCAGCTGGTCGTTGCCGCCGGTGATGTGCCAGCGCTCGTCGGAGCCGCCCCAGATGGAGAGGTTCCCGGGGCTGGACTGCCAGGAGATCATCACCAGCATCGCGTAGGAGGACTGCGCGGTGGTGTCGGCGCCGTACTCGACGGCGTAGGCGCAGTCGAGCAGCGCACCGAGGTCGCTGCCGAACCCGCCCGGTACCCGGGAGTTGATCCAGTCGCGGATCGACATCGCGTCGAGCGCGACCGAGGCGGCGTTGTGGCTGTTCCAGGTGGGCGCGGAACCGCCGTCCTGGATGTCCTTCTTGACGGCCTGCCAGATCTGCTTGAAGTCGGTGTCGACCTGGTCCTTGGGGTAGTAGTGGCCGTTGAAGTGGAAGACGCCCTCGGCGCCGGGCGGCAGGCCGGCTCCGACGTCGGTCAGGCCGAGGCCGAAACGCTGGCAGAGGTCCTTGATGGCGTGGTGGCCGGTGTCGACGAGTTCGCCGCCCCACTCCGAGACCTGGCCCTGGTTCCACAGGCCGGGACTGGACGGGCTGCCGCCGGAGTACATCCGGCCGCCGATCCGGGTCGGGTTCGCTTCGTAGACGGTGGCCGCGACGCCCTTGTCGGCGAGGGTGAGGGCCGCGTTCAGACCGGAGATGCCGGCGCCGACGACGGCGATCCGGGGAGCGCCGTCGATCTTCGGGACGGGGGTGGGGGCGGCGTGCGCCCGGCTGCCGCCGGCCAGTGCCGAGGCGCCGGTCAGGCCGACGCCGAGGGCGGCGGCCCGGCCCAGCAGAGTACGGCGGGAGACGCCGTCCGGCTCGGTGCGGGCCTCGTCGCGCAGGCCGCGGTACTCGCCGACGGGCATGGCGAGGCGGTCGGCGACGGCCTGGTCGGCGAGCAGGTTGCGGATCAGCCGGGCTTGGTGGGTGCGTGCCATGGGGGGCTGCCTTTCCGTTCTCGGTGGGGGTCGAGCGGTGAGCGGGGCGGTGCGGGCGGGGCCGGCTCGGAGCGCAGTGGGGGGGAGGGCTCTGAGCACGGCGGGGCGGGGGAGGCTCAGAGCACGGCGGGCGCGGGGGCTTCGCTCTCGCGCTCCTGCGCGTTCTCGACCACCAGACGGCCCATCACCTCGTACTTCGCCGGGTGCCTGGCCTTCATCCAGAGCGCGAGGGCGATGCCGCCGAGGAAGACCGCCGCGACGATCCACGGGATGAACCGGAAGAAGAGGATCTTCGAGGCCGCGCCGGCGGCGGTGTCCAGGTTCGTCACCAGCAGCACGATCGCGGCGAGCATCCCCAGGCCGCCGAGCAGCGGTGCGGTGAAGGTGCGGAACCAGTGCCGGGACTCGGGGTGGTTCTTGCGGAAGTAGGCGATCACCGCGAAGGAGCAGAGCGTCTGCACCACCAGCAGGGCGAGCGTGCCGAGGATCGCGGTGAGGGTGTAGAGGCTCACGTACGGGTCCTGGCCGGTCGCCCAGAACGCCACCACGATGGCCAGCGCGATGCCGGTCTGGGTGAAGGACGCGACGTACGGCGAGCCGTGCCGGGGGTGGGTGCGGCCGAGCGCGGGAACGAGGAAGCCCTCGCGGCCGATCGCGTACAGGTAGCGGGCGGCGCACTGGTGGAAGGCCATGCCGCAGGCGAAGGCGCTGGTCACCATCAGCCACTGGAAGGCGGTGACGGCCCAGGAGCCCAGGTACTGCTGGGCGGGGCCGAGGAAGAGGTCGAGCGGGTTCGAACCGCCCGCGATGTCCAGGGACTTGGCGGGACCGTTCCCGCTCAGCACCATCCAGGAGACGAAGGTGTAGAGCACGCCGAGCAGGACGACCGCGAGCAGCGTGGCGCGCGGGATGATCCGCTTCGGGTTGCGGGACTCCTCGCCGTACATCGCGGTCGACTCGAAGCCGATCCACGACCAGAAGCAGAAGAACAGGCCGACGCCCGCGTTGATCCCGGCGAACGCGCCGGTCGGGTTGAGCGAGGACACCTGCAGCCCGTCAGGGCCGCCGCCGTGCGCCAGCACCGCGCCGGCTAGCACGGTCAGCATCAGCACCTCGCCGACCAGGAAGACCGCGAGGATCTTCGACGCCACCTCCAGGTCGAAGTACGACAGGATCGCGGTGACCGCCAGCATCGCCAACGCGAACACCTGCCAGGGCAGGCTCACGCCGAACTGCGACTCGACGGCCTGGCGGGCGAAGTACGCGAAGATTCCCACGATCGAGGCCTCGAAGACCACGTACGCGAGCACCGCCAGCAGGCCCGAGGCCAGGCCGGCCACCCGGCCCAGGCCGTAGGAGACGTATCCGTAGAACGCCCCGGCGGTGGTGAGGTGCCGGGCCATCGCCACGTACCCGACGGTGAAGACGGTCAGCACCAGGGTGACGAAGAGGAAGCCGGCCGGCGCGTGGACGCCGTTGCCGCCGCCCACGATCACCGGGAGGTTGCCGGTCATCGCGGTGATCGGCGCGGCCGTCGCCAGGGCCATGAAGATCACGCCGGTCAGTCCGACGGAGTCGGCCTTGAGGCGTTGGACGGTCGGCGGGTCCTGGACGGCAGCGGACTCGTTGACGGCTGACACGGGCAACTCCCTTGGGACGGAGGGCGCGAGACGGCGCGGCGGGCGGCTTCGGCGGCCGCCGGCCCGCGGCCGCCGCGGAGTTGGCCCAGTGTGCGGTGCGTCACCTGTCCGGGGGGATGTGCAGCATGTAGCGGGGCTGGTTACCGAATTGACGACCTGTCATGCGAGGACGCGTCGGGGCGGGCCGACCGGCCCACCCCGACGCGTCCGCTCATCGCCGGGTCCTCACCCGATCAGGGGACGATCGGGTGCGAGATCTGGCAGCCGCCCGCGCCGCCGTTGTAGTCGTTCGACCAGGTTCCCTGCATCGCGAAGGAGCCGGTCGCCAGGGCCACGTTCTGCGCGCCGCCGACGCCGCCGGTGCCCTTCCAGGCGCACTTGTCGGCGTTCTCGTACCCGGTCGAGTCGGTCCAGCCGCCGGCCGGGTTCTGGTCGGTGATGGTCTCCGAGTACTCGTGGCCGTAGACGATCGTCACGCCGTCCAGCGTGCCGGCGCTGCCCGCGTTGACGTAGTTCTGGCCGCAGGAGGCGCCCATGTCGGTGACGTAGGGGTCGTTGGTGAAGGCGATGTCGCCGTACGCGGACGGGGCCGCGCCGCCCGACAGCGTGGTGTCGCCGTTCCAGTCGTGCCAGGCGCAGAACTGGCCGCCGGAGGTGTTGAACCCGTCCGGGTGGGTGCCGGTCGGGGAGAGCACGACGTACTGCGCGTCGCGGTTGGAGGCGGCGGTGGTGTTGCCGAAGTGGCCGGCCGCCTTGACCGCCTCGGTGGCCAGCTGGTTGCCGGTGGCCTGGCCGGGGGCGGCCACCGACTCGTCCACCCAGACACCGGCCAGCGCGCCGCCGGTCGGGTAGCCCACGTGGTCCGCGGACGCCGCGCAGGTGGTCGCGCCCTTGGCCGCGCCGTCGCAGTACTGCGTCATGACGCCGGACCAGGTCTCGCCGTTGGTGCCCAGGCCCTTGAACAGCTGCTGGGCCCGCACCGCGATGCCGGCCGGGTCGCCGGAGAGCGTGGTGTAGCCGTTCGCGTCGGTGCCCTGGCCGCCCCACTGGGAGCCCCAGAAGACCAGGTAGACCTTCGGCGCGCCGGTGGTCACACCGATGCCGTCGACGCCGCCGCCGAACTTCAGGTTCGCGGTCCGCTTGCCGGCCGCGGCGGTGCCCGCGCCCTTCGCCGGGACCGCGCCGTGGCGGTACGGGTGGCTGGGGCCGGCGAACTCGTCGACCGGCTGGTTCGCCGAGGCGGGGGCGGCGGCGAAGCCCGCGGCCGCGATCACCAGCGAGGTGAGGCCGGTCATGACCTTGACACTCGTCCGGCGGGTGGGGGACATGCCCATCGTGAGGGTTCCTCTCATGCCGGCCGCGGACCTGTGGGTCCGGTGCCGGCGTGTGGGGGCGAATGGGACCGAGTGGCCGAGTGGAGCGGCCACCGGCGGACGGCATGCCGAAGACCCGCTGCTGGCGGAGCGACCGACATGTGAGGGGCCGTCAGGCCCGCGGTTCGTGCGGCCTGCCGTCGAGTCGGCAGCACATCAGATCCGGCGAAACAGCGTCAACGAGTCGGACGGCAAAGGAATCGCCGGTGAATGCCGCGAACGTCAAAAACGCCCAGGCGGCCGCATGATCGATGCGCGTAGCGCGATTCGGCATCAACAGTTGAGGCGAGTTCGTGAACTGTATTCCGCGCCGCGGGGCGCCTCCGGTTGAGGGCTGGGGGACGCGGCCGAAGACTGGTGGCACCTGTTCCCCACCGGCCGGAGAGGCTCCCCCGTGAAAGACCTCGAGTTCACGCAGAAGCGCACACTGTCCCGCCCGCAGGCCGCCGACCAGCTGGAGGCGCTGGCCGCCGCGATCAGACGCGGCGGCCAGGCCGAGCTGGAGCTCGGGCCCGGAAAGCTGACCGTCCGCATCCCCGACGAACTCCGCGTCGAGATCGAGGTCGAGCTGGAGGGCGACGAGATCGAGCTGGAGGTCGAGATGTCGTGGCGGACCACAGCCGCGGACGCCGAGGACTGACCCCTCGAGGCATCCGCCCGGACGCGGACCGGCGTGGCCCGTCGCGGACCTGCGCGGCCCGGGAAGCCCCGGAGCACCGAACGCGGTGCTCCGGGGCCGCCGCGTGTGCGGCTCAGCGCCGATCGCGGCGGTCGTCGTCCTCGTCGTCGTTGCGGCGGACCGGGAGGACGCGGCCGAGCTGGAGGGCCGCGTACAGCGGGTCCATCGACTGGCCCTCGTCGTCGAAGTCGTCCTCGTCCTCGCCGTGGTGCTGGCCGGGGCCGCGGTTGTTGCGCTGGGCGGCCGCCGCGTTGCGGACGGCGCCGCTGCCGGCGTGGCCGCCGCCTCCGCCTCCGCCGCCGTGCATGCCGCCCATCGCGCCGCCCATCGGCATCGGGCCGACCATGCCGCCGGCCTGGGCCTGCCGGCCGCCGGGGCCGCCGCTGCCGCTCCCGCCGGAGCCGGACGGGGAGCCGCTGGTGTGGGCCTCGGTCTCCAGGTCGGTGTGCGGGCGGCCGGTGGAGCCGCCGCCGCGTGAACTGCCCAGCGCGGTGGGCATGCTGAGCCGGGGGCCGAGCGCGGTGTTGACGTGCTCCCCGCCGCCGGGAGCGGAGACCCCGCCGCCGCCGGAACCGCCGGTGTGACCGCCGCCGGAGCCGCCCGCACCGGACAGCTTGGGGTCCTTCAGACCGAGGGTGTCGGTGCCCTGCCCGCCGTGCGAGCCGGTGAGCTGCCCGCCGACCGGGCCCAGCTTCGGCATCAGCGCGGCGAAGGAGGCCAGCCCGGCGTCGTGCGAGCCGCCGCCGGTGCCGCCGTGGGCGCCGCCCGGAGCGGTCAGCGCGTTCGGGCTGAACGGGTTGGCCATGGTGGAGCCGAGGCTGTTCAGGCTGAGCTGGGTGCTGTCCTCGTTCTCGTTGAGGTTCTTCAGCATCTTGTCCATCTTGCCCGCGGTGTCGCGGAACGAGGCGAGGATGCGGTTCAGCACCTCCTGGCCGATGGTCTCCAGGATCTTCTCGCAGGCGGCGATCACCAGCTTGCCGAACGGGTCGCCGGAGTCGCCGAGCTTCAGGCCGTGCACGGTGTTCCGGAACGCGTTGCCGTGCGACTCGATGTCGTCCGCGTTGCGCCGGATGTCGGCGGCGCAGGTGGCGAGTTGGGCCAGGTCGATGTTGAAGCCGTGGCCGGTGGAGTTGTTCGCCGGGGTCGGCGCGATCTTCTGTGCCGCGGTGTCGATCAGGTTGTCGATCGGCCGCATGAGGGTCTGGCCGAGGCGGCTGACCGCCTCCTCCAGCAGGCGGTTCATGATCTCCCGGCCGATCCGCAGCACGGCCGCGGCGCTCCACGGGCCGGTGGACGACGCGGCGGCCAACTGGGCCTGGATGGAGAACAGCTGAGTGATCGACTGGGTCTTGGCGATCTCGACCACCAGCGCCGCGGCGCGCAGCACCTTCGCGACCGTCTGGCAGGCCTCGACGATCACCGAGGAGTACTTGGTGATCGTGCTCCAGAGCTCGGACAGCTTGTCCGCGGAGTCGCCCTGATAGACCTGGTGGAGCGTGGTGAGCGCTTTGTCCGCCGTCATCTGGGCAGAGTCGAGCGCGGCCGCCAGTTTCTCCAACTGGTCGGCCAGGTGGTTCAGTTCGTCCTCATTGGCCCCGGGGAAGCGCACGCCGAGCAGACCCAGCACGTGCGAAAGCCCCGATGGTAGTTCCACAGCCATGCCGCCCCCAGCTGCTGCCCGCGGTAAGTCCCTGATCGCGCACTGCGACGATACACACCGCGTCCGCTTCGGACCACCTGGCTTCGGTCATCGAAGGGCCATTGTAGGCAAACCGGTACGACAGTACGGTGTGCGCCATGCGATGGGGATCATGGAAGCGCGGCCGGTCCGACTCCGGCCCGGGTACGCCCGGCGGGACCGCCGAACGGCCGTCCGTGCAGACGGTGTTGGGCGCGGTCGCCGAGGAGCTGACGGCGCTTCACGGCCAGGAGTGGCGGGTGGACGGCGAGCAGGTGCGCGGGCCCGGGCGGCTCGCGGTGCGGCTCGGCGGGTCGGCGGACGACCACCCGGACCAGGTCGAGCTGGTGTTCCTGGCCGACACCGACCGCCCGGGGACCGCGGTGCCGGACCGGGTGGCCGGGATCGGCGCGGGCAGCGAGGAGGCGGTGCGCCGCGCGGTCGAGGTGTGGGCCGCCACCTCCGGCGTCACGATGCTCGAACTCGTCGCCCACAACGGGCGGTTCGCCGGCCACCTGGACCCGCTCGACCAGGACGGGCTGCCCGGCTGGCACGCCATCCACGGCGGCATGGTCGGCTGGGGCACCGGCGAGCGGCACCACGCGGTGCAGGACTGGCTGGTGCGCCACCCGGTGCTGCCCGCCCTCGCCCCGGCGCTGGCCGGACCGCTCGGCCGGGACCAACTCGTCGGCGTGACCGTGTTCTTCGGCGGCCGGCCGGGCGAGGAGACCGCCGAGGTGCTGGTCGACGGCCGGGTCCACGAGGCCGCCTCGAAGGCGCTGGCCGCGCTCGACTGGCCGCGGCCGGCCGACGGCGAGGCGTACGCGCGGACCTTCGTGCTGCTGGTCAAGCGGGCCTGAGCGGCGCGGGGCTGCCGCGGGGCCCGTGCGGGGCCTGACGGGCCGTCAGAGCGCCTGCGGGGCCGTCGGGTAGCGCCAGGTGCCGGCAGGCGCCGGATAGTCCGGCAGCCAGGCCGCCAGGACCTGCGCCGACGGGTAGAACATCGGCTCGGGGAGCGCGTCGAGGGCGACGCGCTCCCAACCGGCGCAGGCGTGCGGCTCGGTGACGAACGCCTCGGCGGTGCTCGGCGGCGCGAGCACCGCCGCGGTCAGCCGGGTCCGGCCGAGCTGGTGGTCGAGCAGCACCGCCAGCACCCGCATCCGCCCGGCGGGCAGCACGATGCCGGTCTCCTCCGCCAACTCCCGGGCGGCGGCCTGCTCGAAGGACTCCCCGGGCTGGTCGACCTTGCCGCCGGGCAGCGACCAGGTCGGCGGCTCCCCGGCGGTGGTGCGCCGGCCGATCAGCACCCGGCCGTCGCCGGTCGGCACGATCACGCCCGCGCCGATCAGCGGCGGCAGGGCGTGGGCCGGGCCGGGGAGTCGAGGGTCCGTCACCAGTTGCCCTTCCGGTAGTCCTTGAGGAAGACGCCGTACAGGTCCTCGCCGGCCTCGCCGCGGACGATCGGGTCGTACACCCGGGCGGCGCCGTCCACCAGGTCGAGCGGGGCGTGGAAGCCCTCCTCGTGCAGGCGCATCTTCTCCGGGTGCGGGCGCTCGTCGGTGATCCAGCCGGTGTCCACCGCGGTCATCAGGATGCCGTCGGTCTCGAACATCTCCTGCGCGCTGGTGCGGGTCAGCATGTTCAGCGCGGCCTTGGCCATGTTGGTGTGCGGGTGCCCGGCGCCCTTGTAGCCGCGCTGGAACACGCCCTCCATCGCGGAGACGTTGACCACGTACTTGCGCCGGGCCGGGGACGCCGCCATCGCCGGACGCAGCTGGCTGATCAGGATGAACGGGGCGGTGGAGTTGCACAGTTGCACCTCCAGCAGCTCGATCGGGCTGACCTCCGAGACGCTCTGCACCCAGCTGTTGGTGTCCACCAGGTCCGGCACCAGGCCGCCCGCGTCGATCGCGGTGCCCGCGGCGATCCGCTCCGGGGTCGCCGAACCGGCCACCAGGGCCAGCGAGGTGACCTCCTCGGCGGTGACCTTCTGCTCCGCGCCGCGCTGCTGCCCGGGCAGCGCCGGGACGTCCACCGAACCGGAGTTGAAGCGCCCGATCACGGTGGAGGAGGGCAGCTCGCCGGCAGGCAGCGGCGCGGTCTCCGAGGCCACCAGCTCGCGGTAGGCCTCGGGGGAGCGGCGCACGGTCTGCGCCGCGTTGTTGATCAGGATGTCCAGCGGGCCGTCCGCGGCGACCTCGTCGGCCAGCGCCATCACCTGCGCCGGGTCGCGCAGGTCGATGCCGATGATCTTGAGGCGGTGGATCCACTCGTCGCTGTCCGGCATCGCCTTGAAGCGGCGGATCGCGTCGTTGGGGAAGCGGGTCGTGATGGTGGTGTGCGCGCCGTCGCGCAGCAGGCAGAGCGCGATGTACATGCCGATCTTGGCGCGGCCGCCGGTGAGCAGCGCCCGCTTGCCGGTCAGGTCGGCGCGGGCGACCCGGCGGGCCCGGTTCTCCGCGGCGCAGTCCCGGCAGAGCTGGTGGTAGAAGGCGTCCACCTCGACGTAGCGCTGCTTGCAGACGTAGCAGGAGCGGGCGCGCTCCAGGATGCCGGCCAGTTCGGTGGTGGTCTCGGTGCTCAGGCCGAAGACGCCGGCGGTCTCGTCGTCGATCCGGCCGGCCGCGCCGGTCGCGGTGCGCGAGGTCACCGCCCGGTCGTTGGCGGTCTTGCGGGCCCGGGTCTCCTGGCGGCGGCGCTGCTTGAGGGTGCGGAACAGGCCGCCGACCGCCATCCGGACGGTGATCGCGTCCGGGTGGTCCACGTGCAGCTCGTCCAGCTCGGCGAGGACGCTCAGGCAGAGCTCCAGGCGTTCGGGGTCGAGGCCCTTGCCGTAGTCGATCTCGTCCTGGCCGGTGTCCGGGCCGCCGTGCGGGCCGGTCTGCGCTTTCGTCACTGCCGATGCTTCCTATCGCCCCATGCGTACCGCCGAACTCTACGTGAGCGGCCCCGTCCGGGGCGAAGCCTGTGACCTGGGGCACCCCGCCGCACGATGCTCAACGGCCGCCCAGCGCCCAGGCGATGCCGGAGAGGGTGGCCATCGACAGCACGGTGGAGGCCAGCACCGCGGAGCGCACCAGCGCCGCGCCCGCCCGGTACAGGCGGGCGTACACGTAGACGTTCTGCGCGGTCGGCAGCGCGGAGAGCAGCACCACCGCGAGCAGGTGGGCCGGCGGCAGGTGCAGCACCAGCGCGCCGACGGCGAGCGCGGCGAGCGGCTGGACCAGCGTCTTCAGGGCGACCGCGACGGCCAGCTCGGCCCGCGGCACCCGCTGTGCGGCCGCGCCGTCGGAGGCGTGCAGCGACAGGCCGAGGGTGACCAGCGCGGCCGGGACGGCGGCGCCGCCCAGCAGTTCGGCGGAGTGCGCCAGCGGGGCGGGCAGGTGCCAGGAGAAGGCGGAGAACAGCGCCCCGAGGCCGGCGCCGAGGATCACCGGGTTGCGCAGCGGCAGCCACAGCAGCCGCCGCACCCGTGCGCCGCGGCCCCGCGCGGCGCCGGTGGCGGTGTCCAGCAGCGCCAGCATCACCGGGGTGACCAGCAGCACCTGGAAGAGCAGCACCGGAGCGACGTACGAGGCGTCGCCGAGCACCTGCGCGGCGACGGGGATGCCCAGGTTGCCGGAGTTCACGTAGCCCGCCGCCATGGTGCCGATCGCCTGCTCGGCGGGCCGCCGGCCGAACAGCCGCCGGGCGGCCGCCCAGCCCAGCAGGGAGGCGACGAGGGTGCCGGCCGCGAACGCCAGCATCGAGGTGTTGGCGAAGCTCGCCAGATCGGTCCGGGCGACCACGGTGAACAGCGCCGCGGGCATCGCCACGTGGAAGACGAAGCGGCTGAGCACCGCCTCCGCCTGCGCCCCGAGCAGCCCCGTCCGCCCGGCCAGCCAGCCGACCGCGGTCAGCACCCAGATCGGCGTGAACGCGGCCAGCAGAGGCTCCACCCCGGACACGGCGCCCCTTCCCACGACCTTGACCGCCGCCCGCGATCTTGACCGGCGCAGTCAACCAGGCGCCCGCGCCCGCCCCGCCACCGGGGTGGCCACCCCGCTCCCGGGCCCCTCCCGCATCAGGGATACCCTCCCGGATATGGGAACCAAGGCGACGGGGCCGTCCACCACCGCATTCGATGCCGCCGGGCGGCGCGTCCTCGCGGTCTGTATGGCCGCCGGCTTCACCACCCTGCTCGACCAGTCGGTGCTCAACATCGCCCTGCCCGACATCCGGGCCGCCCTGCACGCCGACCCCGCCCAGCTCGGCTGGCTGGTCGCCGGCTACTCGCTCGCCTTCGGACTCGCCCTGATCCCCGGCGGCCGGCTCGGCGACCTGTACGGCCGCAAGTGGCTGTTCGTCGGCGGCCTCGCGCTGGTCACCGCGGCCGCCGCGCTGGCCGGCACCGCGCACAGCGCCGACCTGCTGGTCGCCGCCCGACTGCTGCAGGGCGTCGGCGCGGGCTGCGTCAACGCGCAGATGATCGGCACCCTCCAGGACGTCTTCACCGGCACCGCCCGGGCCCGCGCGCTGGGCCTGTACGTGCTCACCGGCGGCCTGTCCACCGCACTCGGCCCGCCGGTCGGCGGCCTGCTGCTGGCCGCCGCCGGACCCGGCCTCGGCTGGCGGCTCACCGTGCTGCTCTCCACCCCGTTCGGACTGGCCGCCCTGCTGCTCGCCGTCCGGTACCTGCCGCCACCCCGGCCCGCCGCCCGCCGCAGCCGCCCCGACCTGCCCGGACTGGCCCTGGTCGCGGCACTCACCCTGCTGGTGATGCTGCCCGCGATCCGCCCGCCGCGACTCGCCGCCGGCCTGCTGTACGCGGGCGGCGCGCTGCTCGCGGTGCTGCTGCTCACCGCCTGGCAGCGCCACCAGACCCGGCGCGGCGGCGATCCGCTGATCCACCCGGCGCTCACCCGCTCCCGGCCCTTCCAGCTGGGCACGGTGATCGCGATGGCCCAGTTCGCCACCTCGATGGCGGCCTCGCTGGTCCAGACGATGTTCCTGCGCGAGGGACTGGGCCTGAGCGCGCTGGCCGCCGCCGCGGTCGCGCTGCCCGCCGCGCTGGCGATGGCCGCCACCTCCGCGCAGGCCGGGCGGGTGGTCCAGCGCCTCGGCCGGCACGCCGTCACCACCGGACTCGCGCTGCTGACCGGCGCCCTGCTCGGCGCCGCCCTCGCCGCCGTCCTGCTGCCCGCCGGGCCGCTCCCGTACGTGCTCGCCGTCACCCAGCTCGTCCAGGGCGTCTCCACCGGGCTGATCGTCGCCCCCAACCAGGCGTTCACCCTGGGCCAGGCCCCCGCCGAGGCGGCCGGCGTCGCGGGCGGCCTGCTGCAGATGTCCCAGCGGATCGCCGCCGCCGTCGGCATCGCCGCAGTCTCCGGCCTCTACCTGCGCGGCTCGGCCGGCCCCGGCGCCGCCCACCGCACCGCCTACGTCGACTCCCTGCTCGCCCTCGCCGCCGTCGCCGCCCTCGCCCTCCTCCTGTCCGCCCTCGCCGCCCACCGCGAGGCCGGGCCGACCGCGATGGCCCCCGTCGCCCCCGCCCACCGGCCGAGCGGCACCACGGTGCGCTAGGGCGTGCCTCTGGGTTATGTCGGGCGGTCGTCGGCGGGGCCCGGCTGCTCGTCAGCCGGAGAGCTGGGGTGGGGGGAGCCGTCGGCTGATGCGGCGAGATCCGGAACGCCCGGCAGCGGGCTCGGGGCGGGTGGTCGGGGGAGCCGTCGGCTGATGCGGCGTGGTCCGGAGCGCCCGCCCTCGGTGCCTCGGCGGACTCGCGGCGGCGGTTTCGCTCGCGCTCGGTGGCCTCGTGGCTGCGGCGTGTGTGCGGTGGGGTGGGCGGGGGCGAGCTGGGTCACACCGGTCGAAACCCCTGCCTGCCGTGGCCGCCGTCACAGCCGCTTCCGGCGGGGGCGGCCGGGACCCTTGCGGCGCCTGGTCGAGAGCCCAAATTCCCTGCGGCGCCGAGATGTTGGGCACCCCCTGTGAGCTTCTTCATAGACCCCCCGGTGCGGGCGTCCTGACGGGCGGTCAAGCCTCCCTCCCCGCACCGGAGATGGGTGCCCGAAGGGCCGGAAATCGGCCCGTTTCGGGGTGTTTGCCGCGCCCTGCGGGCTCGTGCAGAGTCGACGTTGTGCCCAGGGCCGATCCGAGTGCTCCGGGCAGAGGCGCAGCCGACCGCGAGACCAGCGCGGTGCCGCGCACCCGACGAGCAGAGCGCCGTCGGGCCGGCCGTCCCGGCCGTGGAACCCCGCACCGTCGCGGGGCCCCCGTATGTCCGACCGGGACCGGCATGACCTGAACCGACTCTCGGAGGTACCTCATGCGAGCGATCAAGAACAACCTCGGCCGATTGCCCAAGGTGCGGATGGGCCACCACCTGGGCCACCGTCGCCTGCCCGACGCCTTCCTCGGCGTCGGTCTGATCGGAGCGGTCGCCGTCGGCGCCGTGCTGCCGGTCAGCCAGGCGATGGCCGCGCCCGCCCACCGCACCGACGCCGCCGCCGTCGCCTCCGACGGCCGGAGCACCGACGAGACCGCCTCCCGCGGCACCGACCGCGCCGCGTTGCCCACCGGGCAGCAGACCCCGGCCGCCGAGCAGGCCCAGCCCGCGCAGCCGGCCGAGCAGCCCGCCGTGCAGCCGGCCGCTCCGGCCCAGCCCGAGCAGCCCGCCGCGCAGCCGCAGGCCGCCCAGCCCCAGCCCGCCGAGCAGCCCAAGGCCGCCGAGCAGCCCAAGGCCGCGGAGCAGCCGAAGCCCGCGGAGCAGCCGAAGCCCGCCGCGCAGCCCGCCGCGCCGGCCAAGCGCACCTACCCGAACAACCTGGACGGCTGGATCGCCGAGGCCCGCGACGTGCTCGCCGCCGCCGGCAAGCCCGTCCCGTCGGCGAAGGCGATGCGCGCCGCCGCGATCGCCGAGTCCTCCGGCAACCCGAACGCCGTGAACGGCTGGGACTCCAACGCCAAGGCCGGCACCCCGTCGATCGGCCTGACCCAGATGATCCAGCCGACCTTCCGCACCTACGCGCTGCCCGGTCACAACGACATCCGGAACCCCGTCGACAACCTGATCGCCAGCTCGCGCTACTGCGACGCGCGCTACGGCGGCATGGACGCCATGGCCGCCGCCCGCGGCTACGGCGCCTACTGGCGCGGCTACTAAACCCCGCACCCCCCGCCACCTCTCGGCCCCCTGCGACGCTTCGCAGGGGGCCGAGGTGCGTTCGGGGCCCGCGGTGGCCGGGAGGTGACCGTGCGGGAGGGCGCGTCGCCGGGGTGGGGCGGTGTGCGGGCCCGCGGGACCGGGGTGCGCGACGATGGCCGTATGGAGCTGTCGTCGTTCGCCCGTTCCCGGACCGCGCTGCACGCGGTTGCCGAACACCTGCTGGCCGGGCCGCAGTACCGGGCCGCCGGGACGATCCGGCTGCGCGCCTACCCCGGCGGGTTCGCGACCAGGTTCGAGCCCCGGCTGCGGGTGCGCGGGACCGAACTGCTCGTCGCCGGGCGGGCGCTCGCACTCGCCGGGGCGAGCTGCGCGGAGCTCGGCGCGGCCGCCGGGATCGTCCCCGGGCTCCCCGACGGCCTGTACGGCGACGGGTCGGGGGTGCCGCTCGACCGGCCGCTGGAGCTGGACGCGGCCGGGGCCGAGGCGGTGGCCCACTGCTTCGCGCAGGGCGACGCCGCGCTGCGCGCCCTGTTCGCCGACGCCGACCCGGTGCTGTGGCCGGAGCACTTCGACCTCGGTGTCACCGTCGACGCGGTGAACTACGGCGTCTCCCCGGGCGACGCCCACCTGCCCGAGCCGTACGCCTACGTCGGCCCGCACACCCCGCGCCCGGGCGCGTTCTGGAACGCCCCGTTCGGCGCCACCCGCACCCTCGCGGAACTGGGCGACCTCTCCGCCACCACCGCGTTCCTGGCCGAGGGCCGCCGGCACGCCGCCGAATCCTTGTAGCTTCCTCCAAGCCGCCTGCGGATCATCGCTTCCGCCCTTGTGGTGATCTTCAAGATTCAGGCGTGAGCTGGCTTCCACCCCGGGTATCAGTGAGTATTGAACGTTGGGTGCGGCGCGCCCGAGGTGCGCCGCACGGCAACAGCCGTACCGCGCCCCCGGTGTACGTTTCCCCAGCCAGAGAGCCCCGACATGCGCTTCCTGAACGACCTCAAGCCCGCGTACGACTTGACGTACGACGACGTCTTCATGGTCCCCAGCCGTTCCGCCGTGGGCTCCCGGCAGGGCGTCGACCTCTCGTCGAACGACGGCACCGGCACCACCATCCCGCTGGTGGTCGCCAACATGACCGCGATCGCCGGGCGCCGGATGGCCGAGACCGTGGCCCGCCGCGGCGGCCTGGTGGCGATCCCGCAGGACATCCCGATCGAGGTCGTCTCCGAGGTGATCGGCTGGGTCAAGCAGCGCCACCTGGTGCACGACACCGCCCTCACCCTGGCCCCCGGCGACACCGTCGCCGACGCGCTGTCGCTGCTGCCCAAGCGCGCCCACGGCGCGCTGGTGGTGGTCGAGGGCGGCAAGCCGGTCGGCGTGGTCACCGAGGGCGACTGCCAGGGCGTGGACCGGTTCACCAGCCTGTCCGAGGTGATGTCCCGCGACCTGCTGCTGCTGGACGCGGGCATCGAGCCGCGCGCCGCCTTCGACCGCCTCAACGAGGGCCACCGCAAGCTCGCCCCCGTGGTCGCCCCCGACGGCACCCTGGTCGGCATCCTGACCCGCAAGAACGCGCTGCGCGCCACCCTCTACACCCCCGCCGTGGACGCCAACGGCAGCCTGCGGATCGCCGCCACCGTCGGCATCAACGGCGACGTGGCCGGCCGCGCCAAGGCGCTGCTCGAGGCCGGCGCCGACGTGCTGGTGGTGGACACCGCGCACGGCCACCAGGAGTCGATGATCAGCGCGCTGCGCGCGGTGCGCGGCCTGGACCCGCACGTCCCGATCGTGGCCGGCAACGTGGTCTCCGCGGACGGCGTGCGCGACCTGGTCGAGGCCGGTGCGGACATCCTCAAGGTCGGTGTCGGCCCCGGCGCGATGTGCACCACCCGGATGATGACCGGCGTCGGCCGCCCGCAGTTCTCCGCCGTCCTGGAGTGCTCCGCCGAGGCCCGCCGGCTCGGCAAGCACGTGTGGGCCGACGGCGGGGTGCGCCACCCGCGCGACGTGGCGATGGCGCTGGCCGCCGGTGCCTCCAACGTGATGATCGGCTCCTGGTTCGCCGGCACCCTCGAGTCGCCCGGCGACCTGCAGACCACCGCCGACGGCCGCCAGTACAAGGAGTCCTTCGGCATGGCCTCGGCCCGCGCGGTGCGCAACCGGACCTCCGAGGAGTCCGCCTACGACCGCGCCCGCAAGGGTCTGTTCGAGGAGGGCATCTCGACCTCCCGGATGTTCATCGACCCGGCCCGCCCCGGCGTCGAGGACCTGATCGACTCGATCGTCGCGGGCGTCCGCTCCTCCTGCACCTACGCCGGCGCCGCCGACCTGGAGGAGTTCCACGAGAAGGCCATCGTCGGCATCCAGAGCGCGGCCGGCTACGCCGAGGGCAAGCCGCTGCACTCCAGCTGGGCCTGACGGTCCGTCCGCCGCGTCCCGGCCCCTCCGTCACCGGCGGAGCGGCCGGGACGCGGCGTCTCCGGGGGAGGAGTCGGCACGCGGCGTCTCCGAGGGAGGGGCCGGGGCTCAGTTCAGGCTGAGCGGGGTGAGCAGCGCCCGGCTGACCATCCCGACCGAACCGGAGAGCGCCGCCGCCACCGCCTGGAACGCCGGCGGCATCCGGCGCAGCTCCCACAGTGCGAGCACGCTGGCCCAGGCGGCGTCGCGGGCCTTGTCGATGCTCCACACGCCCAGCACGTGCAGCAGCGGATCGGCCGACCGCAACTCGGCGGGCTCCGGCAGCAGTTCGGCCCGCACCTGGGCCTCGACCCGGGCGAGCAGCGTGTTGATGCGCAGGTAGTCGTCGGCGAGCTGCTCGGGGGTGCGGCCCAGCATCCGGCAGGTGTCGACGACCGCGAGCGGCAGGTCGTTCTCGATGTGCGCGTTCATCCCGGCCAACGCGAACTGCAGCGGCTGCACGCCCGCGGCCCCGCGCAGCTCGAACAGCGGCCGCCAGCACGCCGCCGGCTGCCGCCCCGCGCGGCTGTCGTCGACGGCGGCCAGGTAGCGGGCGGCGAAGACCGCGTCCAGCGTCGCCATGGCGGCGGGATCGCCGAAGAACCCGTCGGCGAGGTGGTCGCGGACCAGCCGGGTGACGGTGAGGTACATCGCGTTGAACACCGCCACCCCGTCGGCGGCGGGCCACTCGGTGGTCAGCGCGGCCATCCGGTCGACCACCTGATCGACCGTCAGCACCGGTGCGGTCATGGGGAGTCCTCCAGGGCGGGATGACGGTCCTATGGTCTGACGAATCCAGCCTGGCAGGTGGGTGTGCCGTCGCCAAGGGGCGACACGGGTGTCGGGGATCAACGGACCGGCCGTCAGCGCCCAGCCGTCACCGGGCATCGCCGGGCCGCACCGTCCGGAGCCCGGCGGCGTCCGGGCATCGCGGTGCCGGTCACCGGCCCGGTGGCTACGCGACCGGGTCGATGCCGAGGTCGGCGAGCAGGCCGCGGACGAGCTGCTCGATCCGGTCGCGGGTCGGGCGGACCGCGGCGACGCCCTGGCCGGCCGGGTCCTCCAGCTTCCAGTCCAGGTACCGCTTGCCGGGGAAGTAGGGGCAGGCGTCGCCGCAGCCCATGGTGATCACCACGTCGGAGGCTTGCACCGCCTCGGTGGTCAGCACCTTCGGCACCTCGGCGGAGACGTCGATGCCGACCTCGGCCAGCGCCTCGACCACGGCCGGGTTCACGGTGTCGGCCGGGGCCGAGCCGGCGGAGCGGACCTCGACCCGTTCGCCGCCGAGGCGGGTGAGGAAGGCGGCGGCCATCTGGGAGCGGCCGGCGTTGTGCACGCAGACGAACAGCACGGACGGGACGGCGGGAGAGCTCACGGGTTCATCCTTCAGGCAGGGCAGGGCAGGGCAGGGCAGGGCAGGGCAGGGCAGGGCGTGGCAGACGGGTTCAGCGGCCGGCGCCGGCCGGGTGGTGCTCGCCGTGCGGGACCGTGACGTCCTCGGTGGCGGCAGCCGCGGGGCGGCCGAACAGCGCGCCGACCAGGGCGACGCCGACCACCAGGCCGACCAGCTGGGCGGCGACGAACGGCAGCACGGAGGCGGGTGCGATGCCCGCGAAGGTGTCCGTGAACGCCCGGCCGACCGTCACGGCGGGGTTGGCGAAGCTGGTGCTGGAGGTGAACCAGTACGCGGCGCCGATGTAGGAGGCGACCGCGACCGGGGCGAAGTGCGCGCGGCCGGTGCGGGCCAGACCGAGGATCAGCAGGATCAGTCCGGCGGTGGCGACGACCTCGCCCAGCCACAGGTGCGGCGCCCAGCGGTCGTGGGCGGACCAGTGCACCAGCGGCTCGGCGAACATCGCGTCCGCCAGCACCGCGCCGCCGATCGCACCGAGGATCTGCGCGGGCAGGTAGGAGGCGAGCTCGCGCGGGCCCGGCCCGTCACCGGTGCGGCGGCCGGTCCACCAGGCGGCCAGGGTGACCACGGGGTTGAAGTGCGCGCCGGAGACGGGGCCGAGCAGGGCGATCAGCACTCCGAGGCCGAAGACGGTGGCCAGGGAGTTGGCGAGCAGCTGCACGCCCACGTCCTGCGAGAGCTCGGTGGCCTGGACGCCGGAACCGACCACGACCGCGACCAGCGCGCCGGTCCCGACGAACTCGACCGCGGTCCGACGTCCGAGCGGAGCCAACTCGGTCATCTCGCACCGCCTGCGGTCCGGGCGGCGGTGCCGGCCGGGTCCTGGAGCGAGGGGGCGGTGCCGCCCGGGGTCTGGAGCAGGGAGGACAACCTGGCCAGCGCGGCGGGCAGCACCCAGTAGTAGACCCAGGTCCCGCGGCGCTCGGAGCCGACCAGGCCGGCCTCGCGCAGCACCTTGAGGTGGTGGGAGATGGTCGGCTGGGAGACGTCGAACGGGCCGGTCAGGTCGCAGACGCAGGCCTCGCCGCCCTCGTGCGAGGCGATCAGGGACAGCAGCCGCAGCCGCACCGGGTCCGACAGGGCCTTGAACATCTTCGCCAGGTCGGCGGCGGCTTCCTCGCCCAGGGGTTCGCGGACCATCGGCGAGCAGCACGCCACCGCGTCGTCCTGGCCGAGCACCGGCAGTTCCAGATTCGACATACGTCTATGTTGACAGTCATCTATGAGCAGAGGCAAGCTCGCTGTATCGACGGATGTCGAAACAAGACCTCGGATCGGGGAGACCGTCATGTCCCGTGTTCAGCTCGCCCTGCGCGTCGCCGACCTCGAAGGCTCCATCGCCTTCTACTCCAAGCTGTTCGGCACCGAGCCGGCCAAGCGTCGTCCCGGCTACGCGAACTTCGCCGTCACCGAACCCCCGCTCAAGCTCGTCCTCATCGAGGGCGAGACCGGCGAGGACACCCGCCTGGACCACCTCGGCGTCGAGGTCGGCTCCAGCGAGCAGGTGGCCGCCGCGACCGGCCGGTTGAAGGACGCGGGCCTGGCCACCTTCGAGGAGACCGACACCTCCTGCTGCTACGCGCTCCAGGACAAGGTGTGGGTGCACGGCCCGGGCAAGGAGCCCTGGGAGGTCTACGTCGTCAAGGCCGACGCCGGCACCCTCGGCAAGCGCGCCGACAGCGCGCCGCAGGCCTGCTGCACGCCGGGTGAGGAGGCCCGCGACCCGGCTCGGACCCCGGCCGAGACGGAGGCCACCGCCGGCTGTGCGTGCGGCAGTTGAGGCAGCGGACAGCCGGGAAGCGGGTGGGCATCGGGCGGGGTGGAGCCGCGTCGCTGCACCGCTGCTGACGTCGGTGCCGGAAAAGCGGCTGCGCGGCGCGCGGGCGGTGTGGCTGCGCTGCGGACGGAAGGTGGTCGAGCTGACCTGAGCGGGCGTCAGCGGGCCTCCCGCGGGTGTCAGCAGTCCTTGAAGGCGGTGCAGACCGGCTGGGCCAGCGCCTTCAGGACGGCGTCGTCGGTCGGGGCGGACCAGGCCGTCCGCGGCTTGGCGCCCTTGGCGGTCTGGGCCCGCAGCGCCAGCTCGGCCACCGCCCCGCCCGACACCGTCAGGTACTCGTGCAGCTGCACGGCGGTGCCGTCCGGCTGAGGCACCGTCAGGGTCGCGGCCAGCTTGTTGGCGGCGTCCTCGGTGGTCACCTCGACCCGGGCGCCGGGCGCGGTGCTCGCGCAGTCCTTCAGTTCGGCGATCAGCCCGCCGAGGAACTCGTACGCGGCCTGCGCCTGCGCGCTGGAGGTGGCCGGGCCCCAGCTGCCCACCGTCTCGTCGGCCTGCCAGTCGCCGGCCTGGGCGCCGCCGAGCGCGGCGGTGGCGGACTTCATCGGCCGGGGCAGGTCCGCGGGCCGCTTGCCCCGGCAGACCTGCTCGAAGACGAAGACCGGCTCGTCGACGCCCCTGGCGGACTTCGCCGGGGTGCCCCAGTGGTACACGGACTCCAGCGGCACCGCCTGCGGGCTGATCCACACCGCGGGCAGCGGCGAGGCCTTCCCGCCGCCCGCCGAGACGGACGGCACGGCGGCCGACGGCGGGGCGGAGGACGGCGGGTCCGAGGCCGGGGCGGCGGCCGGGGAGGACGGGGCCGCGGCCGGCGAGGAGGCGGCCGGGGCGGGGGTGTCGTCGGGCCCGCAGGCCGTCAGGACGGCGAGGCAGGCCGCGGCGGCGGCGAGGCGGAACGCGCGCACGATGAAGGAATCCCCAGGGTGAAGGTCGGACGGGATGGCGGGAGCGGCGGCGGATCAGTACCAGTGCGGCTTGCGGCCCGGGTCCGCCTGCTGCACCTTGGCCGCCAGGTCGTGGCCGTCCGGGGAGACGTGGTAGCGGCTCATGATGTAGTCCATCGAGGCCGCCGCGTTCGCCACCGGGTCGTAGATGTCGGTGGAGGTGCCCTTCACGTGGTGCTCGGCGAAGGTGCCGGGGGTGGTCTGCCAGCCGCCGCGCGAGCAGTTCAGCGGCGCGCCGTCGGCCTGCACCGGCCCGTTGACGTTGACGTCGCCGGGGCCCTGGTTCACCTGCCACTTGGGCGAGTTGTAGCTGGACTCGCGCAGCGCGATGGTGAGCATGCCCTTGGTCCACGCCTCCCGCGCCTGCGGGTCGGTGATGCCCATCGCGTCCAGCGCCTTGCCGATGTACTCCCGGCAGGCCGCCTCGCCGCTGCCGTACTTGCCCTTGCCGCCGAAGGTGACGTCGCCCTTCGCGATCTTGCCGTCGTGCGAGACCGTGGGCGTCGGGTCGTTGCCGTGCTGGGTCGGCCCGGTCTTGCCGTGCTCGCCGCCCCCGGGCTTCTTGTCCCCGCCGCCGGTGTGCTTGCCCTGGCCGGGGTGGTTGCCCGTCCCGGGGCTCTTCGGCTTGGCCTTGTGCTCGCCGCCGGCCTTGTGGACGCCCTCGTGGACCTTCTTCTCGGCCTCCTGGTAGCGCTTGATCACGGTGGCGATCTTCTGGGTGTCCTCGGCCAGCTCCTTGGTGAGCTGCTCCTTGGCGGCGTGCAGCCGGTCCACCTGCTGGTTGATCGCCTCCACCTGCTGGAAGACCTGGGTGGCCACGGCGGCGAAGTTCAGCACGTTGCCCATCGCGCCGGACGCCAGGTCGGTGGCGACCGCCCGGGCCATCACGCCCTTGATCTGGCCGGTCCGCTGGGTCATCTCGCTCATCCGCTGCTGGACCGTCTGGAACTGCTGCTGGATCTTGGCCAGTTCGTCGAACCGGACCCCGAAACTCGCGGCCACCGCGTCTCTCCCCCGTAGGACCTGACATGCACTCAGGACGTTTATCCCACCACAGCGCATCCGCTGGCAATCACGGGCCCCTGCCCTACCCACAACCGCCATCCGGCAAACCCGGCGGCCGCAGGGTTCGCCGAGATGCCCGGCCGCGCGCCGCGCGCGATCATGGCAACTGCTCGCTGTCGCCCAGTCAGCGCCCGACCGGAAAGGCTGGGGTTCATGTTCCAACTCATCTGGATTCTGCTGATCGGCTTCGTGCTCGGCATGCTGGCCAAGCTGATCCTGCGCGGCCCGCAGTCCATCCCGTGGTGGCTGACCATGCTGCTCGGCGCGGCGGGGGCGTGGCTGGGCAACCTGGTCTCCGGCTGGATCGGGGTGCGGCACACCGGAGGCATCGACTGGACCAGGCACCTGCTGCAGATCGGCTTCGCGGTCGCCCTGGTGGCCCTGGTCGCCCCGGCCTGGGGCAAGAACCGCGTCGGACGCTAGCTTCCGGCTCCATCACCGCCCGTCGAGCACCCGGCTCGGCGGGCGGTGTGCTGCCCGGACGGCGCGCGTTCACCCGAACGGAGTAGCGCCGGTCAGCGGGGGTCGAGCCTGCCCGGAGGCAGCATGGTGGTGAATATCGGCGAGGGCTCCAGGCCCAGCTCGACCCGGGCCAGGTGGCGGTAGGCGTGGTAGTGCCGGACCGCCTCCACCAGGTTGTGCTCCGCCAGGTGGACCGCGACCACCGCGCGGTGGGCGCTCTCCCGCAGCGGCTCGATGCTGACCCCCGTCAGCGCGGCGTCCAGCGCGAGCGCGTACTGGCCGTGCCGGGCCAGCCGGCCGCTGAGCGACTCCAGGGCGTGCAGCCGCAGTTGCCGCAGCCGCTCGCGCTCGAAGACCACCCACTCCTCGTCCCAGCCCGGGAGCAGCTCGCCGGCGAACAGCAGCCCGGTGCCGCGCTGGTCGCCCGGCGGTCCCTCGGTGTCCACCACCCGCAGCGCGGTGCGGGCGAAGGCGTGGGTGTCGACGCTCAGCTCCTCGCGGAGGGCGAGCAGCTCGCCGTGGCACTCGAGGACGGGCCGGCTCGCGCGGTGCAGCCGCCACAGCGTGGTGCGCAGGCTGCCGTACGCGTGCTCCTCGGTGACCTCGGGCCAGAGCGTGCCGGCCAGGACGCCGCGGGTGGTCGGGCCGTTCAGGGCGAGGAAGGCGAGCAGGCGGCGGCCGGGGGTCTGGACGGCGACCGAGGCGCCGTCGGCGTCCTCCAGCCGGAAGGTGCCGAGCAGCCGCAGTGCGGGTGTCGGCAGCGACGTGTCGTACACCATCGGGGGCCCGTTCTCTCTCCCGGGAACTCCCGCACAATATACCCGAGTTCAGGGCATTTCCGGCACGCTGCGCGACCGCGCCCGGACGCTGGGTGAGCAGGTCCGGGCGCGGGTCGCTTGACGGTGGGTCAGCAGCTCCACCAGTCCGGGACGTGCATCGCGACCAGGCGGGCGCCGCCGAGCACGGTGCCGTCGTCGGTCTGCTGCACGATGTCGAGGGTGTGCACCTCGCCCGGGTCGCCCTCGCACTCGAGGGTGACCAGGACCGGGGACAACTCGCCGGGCCGGATGGTCAGTCCGGCCCCGCAGCCGTCGCCGCCGTGCCCGCCCCAGCCGCCGCCCGGGTCGCCGCCGCCCCAGCCGCCACCGGGGCCGGGACCGCCGTCACCACCGTTGCCGTCCTCCGCGCCGCGCAGGTGCACGGGGCCGCCGCCCTGGCTCTCGCCGTCCTCGCAGTGGCGGTTGGTGCGGACGGTGAACTGGGCGTCGTGCCCGGCGACCCGGATCTCGGCGGGCTCGGGCATGCCGGTGAGCATCAGCCGCCCGCCGCCGCGCAGCCAGGTCCGCTCCAGCGGTTCGGTCTGGCAGGGCGCCGGGACCACGGGCGGCTTCGGCTTGCCGTCGACCAGGTCGACGAAGCAGTGGGCCAGCAGCAGTTCCTGCTCCACCGCCCCGATACCGCCCTCGCGGTCGAGCTCCCAGGCCCGCGCCTCGAAGTCCGCGGCCTCCACACCTGCGTTGGCCAGCCGGAGGACGAGGCTCTTGAGCTTCTGGGACGCCGGCAGCACGGCGATGTTGCGCTGCGCGTAGTGGCGGTCGTTGAACACGTCGAGGAACCCGCCGAGCCGTTCCGCCCCGTCGGGGGCGGGCTGCCCCTCGTAGTAGCAGTTGACGGCGATGCAGAGGTGGCCCCCGTTCTTGGTCTCGTCCCCCGACAGCGCGTTCCAGGTCAGGTGGGCGACGCGGGACTGCGTGCTGGACAGGGGGTCGTCGATCTGGGTCCTCACCCCGGAGGTCCCGTTGGTGCTGGGCCGCGACGAGGCCGGTCCGACGCCGCCGGCGGTGTAGTCGCAGACCCAGGCCTGGACCTGGACGCCGGTGTACGGCGTCGGATTGGTGCTGTTCACCGTGACGTGGATGTAGTTGGCCCCGATGTACGCGGCGGGCGTGTTCGGGTCCGTCGGACTGGTCTGGGTGTTGCCGTTGGCGTCGGTCAGCCAGATCTCCGACGAGGCCCAGGGCGTGGAGCCGGGCGGGATCGCGGACTTGCCGTCGTCGTCCGACTTGTACTTGACGTAGAGGGTCATGCGGTCCGGTTCCTTGCTGTGGTGGCGGTCGGTCAGGAGGTGAGGCAGGTGATCTGGAAGCAGCTCAGCCGGACGTCGGCGGGATTGGTCGAGTTGCTGACGTCCGCGACCAGGAAGTAGTGGTACTGGTCGTTGTCGACCTGGGCGGCGGGACCGGCCGGCACGGCGGTCGAGGTGTCGAAGTCGCCGGTCCCGAGTGTCAGTTGGACGACCTGCTCGCTGGCCGACCCGGCGGCGAGGCTCTGCCGGCGGAGGGTGACGTGCAGGGCGCCGACGTCCTTGTGGCCGCAGGCCCGCAGCTCCTTGATGGTGCTGCCCTGCGGGAGGGAGACGGACATCATGCCGTTCGCGTTGTCGGTGTCGTTGGGCTTGGCGGCGCCGCCGGTCACGTGCGTCCACGGGGTGCCCGTGGCGACGAGCGTCGGGGTGAGGGTGATCTTCACCAGCTTGGGCGGGGGCGTCTGGAGGGCGCCGGCGATCTGCGCGATCACCTCGGCCAGGCGGGCGAACTCCGCTTCCAGGGCGTGGAAGCGGATGTTGAAGCCGTTGTCGCCGGCGGCGCGGACCCGGTCGACGTTGTCGACCCAGTCGGTGTGTTTGAAGCCGGGGGTGTAGCTGACGCTCATCGGGGTGCCCTCCTCGGGACGCGGGCGGCGGTCACTGGTCGAGGCCGTAGGTCCAGCCCGGTGGGCGGGGGCCGCGGGCGCGGAAGTCGGGGTAGGTGTACGGCGGGAAGGGGTCGAGCAGGGCGGCCTGGAGTTCGGGGACGTGCGAGCGGATCAGGGCGGTGTCGACCTCGACCCCGATCGGGCAGAGGTGGTTGAGCACGTTCATCGCCAGGTCGTACTGGTCCTTGCTGATCACGAACCGCCCGCCGCCCTGCTCGACGGCCTGCAGCGCCGGGGACGGCTCGACCCGGAAGGTGTAGGGCGGGGTGGCGTCGGAGAGCTGCAGCACGGCGCGGACCCGGACCGGGCCGGCGCGCAGGCCGAGGACGCCGGTGCGCGGACGGGTGGTCCCGGTGAGGTGGGCCTGCGCGCCGCCGGTGACCCGCAGCGACCAGACCAGGCGTTCGCCGAGGCCGGTGCCGAGCGGCCAGTTGGCCAGCAGGTCGCCGTCGGCGGCGTCGAGCACGCCGACGGTGTCGGCGACCTCCGCGCTGCACCCGACGTAGCCGCGGGTGGCGTCGGCGGCGACGGCTGCCGCACCGGGCAGGGCCAGCGAGCCGGGCAGGCCGGGCAGGGTGTGCGGGGTGCCGTCGGCCTGGCGCAGGCGGACCTGCCCGCCGGCCGGGTCGAGGACGTAGAGCACGGTGCCGGCGGGGTCGAGGGCGAGGGCCGTGGGCGCGGGTCCGAGGTCGGTGAACGAGGCCTGGACGGCCGCGGTGGCCAGGTCGACCACCTGGAGCGCGCCGGGCACGGTGACGTACGCGCGGCTCGCGCCGACGGCCAGGCCGCGGGGCGGGCCGGACAGCGCCACCGTCTGCGCCGCGGTGAAGCCGGGCAGCGCGACCGCGCGCAGCACGCCGTCGGCGGTGGCGGCCCACAGCCGGGACCCACCGGGCTCGCTGCGCACCGCGACCACCGGCGAGCCGAGGTCGAGGGTCCGGGTGACGGCCCGGGCCACCGGGTCGACCTCGGCGAGGACGCCCGAGCGCAGCCCGGCGTAGGCGCGCGGCTGGGTCGGGTGGTGGACGACGTCGGACGGGGCGGCGGGCAGCGGGATCTGCCCGGCGACCCGGGTGTCGGCGGTGGTGAGGACGGTGAGCGTGGTGTCGCCGGTGTCGGCGACCAGCAGCCGGGCGCCGTCGGGGGCGGCGGCCAGCGCGCCGGGGGAGAGACCGACCTTCACGCAGGCGGTCACCGAACCGCTCGCCGGGTCGAGCGAAGTGACGCTTCCGGTACCGGAGTTGACGGTCCAGAGCCGGCCGGCGGCGAGCGCCAGGGCGGCGGGCGCGGCGCGGGCGATCTCGAAGGTCGCGGTGCCGCCCTCGTCCACGGTGTCGGGGCCGCTGATCGGGGTGGCCGGGCCGGCGTCCTGATCGAGCGTCAGGACGGTGCCGTCGTTGGCGACGCGGCTGAATCCGGCGGCGTGGGCGAGCGCGCCGAGCCGGGCGAGGGTCGCGGTGGAGCCGCCGGGCGCGAGGGTGACGGAGCGTCCGGCCGCCGCCGGGCCGGTCGCGCCCGCGTCCCAGGCGGAACGCAGCTCGGGGTCGCCGGGCGGGAGCAGGGCGGCGAGCGCGGTGAGGCGGGCGGCGAGGGCGGGATGGACCCGGCGGGTCTGCGGCCCGGCGCCGGCGGGACGGGCGTACCGGGCGGGGGCGTCGACCAGGTGGACGGGGTGCAGGCGCTCGTCGGGGCGCAGCGGTCCCGGGGCGGGCCCGCCCGGCCGGCCGGTGGCGGCGATCGAGGTGCCGGCGGGCAGCTCGGCCAGGCCGATCCGCAGCGTCCGCGCGGCGGAGAACGCCCTTCCCCGGTCGCGGAGTTGGACCTCGATGACGAGTTCGCCGGGCAGATCGGCGTGCAGCCGGACGTCGCGCTGGTCGGCCCGGTCGGTGATCGAGGCCCGGCCGTCGCCGCACGGGACGAGCGACCAGCGGACCGCCGCGCCGGGCGGCGGCGCCGGTTCGAGGCGCAGCGCCAGGACCTGGCCGGTGAGCACGTCGGAGCCGTTCTCGGGGGTGGCGGTGCCGCCGGAGCCGGTGAGGATCTCCAGCGAGCCGGTGGAGCGGACGGCTGCGTACACCAGGCCGGGGTCGAGGCCCGGGGCCGGCAGGTGGGCGGCGAAGCCGAAGCCGGCCCGGACCGCCTGGGCGGCCAGCTGCTCCGGCGGCAGCACCGAGTGGCTCAGCAGCACGGCCCGGCCGACCGCGCGCAGGTCCGCGGCGGCCGGGTCGAAGCCCTGCCGGACGCGCAGCCGGCCCGGGCCGGCTGCCAGGGCGTCCAGCAGGGCGCGCAGGGCGGTGCGGGCCGGGACCCGCAGCAGCCGCGGGTCGGCCTGCGGGCCGGGCGCGGGGGGTACGGGCGGGGCGGGCGGCGGGTCGAAGTCGGCGCGCGGGTCGGTGGCGTCGACCAGCAGCGACGGCGCGAAGCCCTCCCGGTCGGGCGCGCCGAGGACGTCCGCCTCGGTCAGCCCGCGCCGCCCGGTGTCGTCCAGGGTGTCGCCGGCCGGGAGCCGGACCGGCAGGACGGTCAGCAGGCGGGTGGACTGCAGCAGGGTGGCGTCGGTGTCGGTGACCTGGAACGGGTCGGGCACCCGGTCGGGGCGGCCGGCGACCTGGACCTGGCCGACCACCTCGTTGAGGGTCTCCTGGACACCGAGCCGGGTGGGCAGGACCCACCGGCGGAAGGCCCGCAGCCGCCGCCGGTAGGAGGCGTCGGACTCGCCGAGCACCGGATGGAAGGCGGTGCGGGCGACCGTGGACAGCCGGACCTCGTCGACGGTCCCGGCGAACGCGGCGGTCGGGTCGGGGCCGGCCCGGCCGATCCGCAGCAGCGCGGTGTTGGCGAGCGGGCCGGTGAGCGCGGGCGCGGCGGGGGTGGTGGCGGTGGCCGCGACGGCGGTGAGCGGGGCGAGGGCCACCGTCTCGCCGTCGACCAGCAGCCGGACCTGCGCGGCGGCCCGGTCGACCACCGCGGCGAGGTGGCTGAACCGGACGACCGGCAGGCTGCGGTCGGCGTACAGGTCGCGGGAGGCGGCGCCGTCGCCGATCCGCAGCCGGACGTTGCGGGCGATGCCCCGGCCGAAGTCGCCGACGCTCAGCGCCCAGCCGGCCTTGGTCGGGTCGGCGGGGTCGGGGTGCTTGGAGAGCACCGCGCCCTCGCCGGTGGCGGAGTCGGGTTTGACGAAGCACTCGGCGGTCAGGCTCGCGGCGGCGCCGGTGTCCAGCGCCGGGTCGTGCGGGACCGCGATCTCCGCGGTGGGCGCCGCGAACCGCATCCCGGTGCCGAACCGGCCGGGCACGCCCGCCCGCACCCCGCCGGTGGCGGTCCCGGGGTGGCCCGCGCCGCCGCCCAGGTACAGCGGCCGGCTGTCCTGCACCGGGGCGCCCGGCGCGTCGTCCAGGTGATGGAGCGTCAGGGTGTCGTCCTCCTGCCCGTACGGGCGGGGCGGGAAGCGGGGCACGCCGAGGTCGTAGCCGATCCGGTCAAGGGTGGCGCCGAAGGCCCGCTCGCTGGAGCGGACGGTCCGTCGGATGTCCGCCGCGAACCGGTCGAGCACGTCCCGCTCCACCCCGGCGACCCAGAGCAGCCGGGCGAGGTTGCCGAGCAGTGCTGTGAGCCGCCAGGTCTCCGACACCGGGAGGGCGGTCGGCGTGGGGTCGCAGGCGACGGTGCGCAGCACGGCGCGGGCGGCGTCGGCGGCGGGCAGCACCACCGCGAAGGACGCCCCGGCGACGGTGTCGGCCGGGACGGCGACGGTGACGGTGCGAAGCGCGCCCGCCACCAGGTAGGCGACCGTGAGGGTGCTCGCCGCGGGCACGTCGACGACGGCGGTGAGCACGTACAGCGGTCCGGGATCGACGTCGAACCGGGCCCGGTGCTCGGCGAAGTCGTAGGCCACGACCTCCGCGGCACCGCCGGGGGCGGGCTTGAGCGGCAGGTCGAGGGTGTCCGCGCCGCGGGCGAACGGGGCGGTGAGGGCGGCGGTCATCCGGGGGAGGGCGGCACCGGTCATCGGGGCGTCACCTCCGGCTGAGCGACGAGGAGTTGGGGGCGGGCGGGACCCCGTCGGAGTCGGAAGCGGCCGGGGCCCGGGGGGCGTGTCATCGGGGCATCACCTCCAGGTCGAGGAGGGCCGAGTCGATGGTGAAGACGGCGATCTCGGTGGGGCCCATGACGAGGTTCTCGCCGGGGGCGGCTTCCACCTGGTCGGTGGCGAAGGGGACGCCGCCGAGGGTGATGCGGCCGAAGACCGGGGGGCAGCGGCGCAGGCGGAGGTCCTGGACGTCGCTGACGCCCGGCTGTTCGACCAGGGCGCGCATGACCTGGCTGTAGCGGACGTCGCCGCCGAGCGCGAGGCCGCCGATGTCGGCGGCCAGCCGTTCGGTCAGCGCACCGACCAACACCTGCGCGTCGTAGCCGGGTTGGGTGATCAGGCGGGCCCGCAGGCCGACCTCGATGTGGTCGGCCTCGACGACCTGCGGGTGGATGCCGACCGGTCGGACCCGGTCGATCGCCGCGGTGACCTGCTCGAACAGGCCGCTGACCGGCCCCTCGGTGCGCCAGGGCCGGGCGAACTCGTGGGCGACCACCACGCTGAAGAAGTACGGTTCGCCGATCCGCCGCTCGTCGCTGAACAGCCGCTGGTCGAAGGGGAAGACGCCGAAGTAGCTCTGCGAGACGTCGACCCCGCCGAGCGGATCGGAGAGCAGCACGTCCGTCACACCGGGCACGGACAGCACCGCCTCGCGGACCGCGGCCGGCGTCCACATGGTGCGGGAGCGGCCGAGCAGCCCGCTGCGGTAGGTCTCGTCGTCCTCCTGCGCGGCGCCGCCGGTGAAGGCGCGCGGGTTGGTCACCGTGAAGGTGGTCGGCGGGGCGACGTTGAGGTAGTGCGCCTGGTAGTCCGGGTCGATCGCGACGATCTGACGGGCCGTCACGTCGCCGCCCGGTCCGGCGACGAAGGCCCGGGCGCCGACCGTCGCGGTGTCCGCGGCGGCGCTGAGCCGGACGGTGGCGGTGGTGTGGAAGGCGGTCACCGGGGCGGCGGTGACCAGTACGGTGCCCTCGGGCAGCACGTACACCCGGTCGGGCAGCGGGTTGTGGACGGTCAGGGTGACCTCGCCGGCGGAGGCCAGGTTCGGCCGCCGCACCCCGAGGTCCTCGCCCAGCAGGTCGAGGTCGTCGCCGAGCGCGGTGGACAGGAAGCCCGCGTAGTAGAGGTCCTCCAGCCGTCGCCACAGCCGGGCGTCCTCGGCGGCGGTGACCTGGAGGACCTTCATCAGCGCGCTGGTGTCGGTCAGGTCGGTGTCCGGGCCGAACGCGGCCTTCGCCCGGTCCCTGGCCTCGTCGCGCAGGGTGTGGAACTCCTTGCGGACGAAGCCGCGTTCGGTGATCCCGTAGTCGGCCATCAGAGCGCCACCTCCACCGGCACGGTGTGTTCGGCGCCGTCCACCGCGAGCAGGGTCACCCGGACCTGCCACAGGCGGCGTGAGCCGCCCGGCGGGTCGAGCACCTCGATGTCGCGGATCTCGCGTACCCGGGCGTCGCCGCCGAGGGTGCGGACCAGGCTGAGCCGCAGCAGGTCCTGGGCCTGCCGGGCGGTGACGGCTCGGGTGAACACCTCGGTGACGTCCAGGCCGTAGTCGGTGGCGAACCGGTCGCTGCCCAGCGGGGTCAGGACGCGCAGGACCAGGGCCTGCACCAGGTTGGGCAGCCCGGCCAACTCGGTCAGCCGGCCGTCCTCGACGGCCAGGTCGCCGTCGCGCAGCTCCAGGCCGTGGCCGAGGCTCGTCGTGCTCGCCATGTGCTCCTCCAGCTCGGGGTGGGTCGGTCGGGTTCAGCGGGCCCGCAGGGTGGTCTGACCGGGTGTCAGCACGGTCAGCACGCCGGGCGGAGCGCCGTTGGTGAGGCCGCTGACCGTCTCCAGCAGGGCGGGCCGGCCGCCGGCCGTGAGCGTCGCCGCGGCGCCGCCGGCCACCGAGACGACGGCGCTGCACTGCACCGTGGTGCCGGACGTGACCTGGGTGCAGCCGGCGATCGGCCTGCCGTCGAGGTCGCCGACGGCCAGCACCGGCGCGCCGCCGGCCTTGAACGTCCGCTGCCCGGGGGTGATCTGCACCGTCCCGCCGTGGCCGCAGCCGATCGACGCGTCGGCGTTCAGGACGGCCGGCATCAGCCCACCTCCACGGACGAACCGCTGATCGTGATCTTCCCGTCGGCGAGGGTGATCGACGCGCCGCCGGACTTGAGCGTGATCGCCTTGCCGCCGGTGTCGACGGTCACCGCGCCCTTGGCGTCGACGGTGACGGTGGTGCCGCTGTCGTGCTCGACCAGCAGCTGCCCGGTCAGTTCGTCGGGCAGCTCGGGGCGCTCGCCGACCTCGGGGAGCAGCTTGTCGCCGACGCTGATCCGCAGCCCCCTGGCCTGCAGCACCCGCCGGCCGGCCGCGTCGGTCAGGTCGTTGACGCCCTTTCCGGTCGGCAGGCCCTTGCCGTCGAGCTTGGTCGGCAGGCACAGCCACCAGTCGCCGGGGCGGTTGCGCGGCGGCGCGTACGCGGGCTGCTCGGGCCACAGGAAGCCGGTCACCACCGCGTCGTTGACCAGGCCCCGGTTGTGCGCCAGCACGGCCCGCATGCCGGGCAGCACCGGGACCATCAGCCCGCAGCGGTGGAAGGCGAACGGAGAGGCGATCGGCCGCTCGTGCAGCAGCGGTTGGCGGTCGACGGCGCTCTCGACGCTCGGCGCGACCACCTCGGCGGCCGGCGACTGGCCGTAGTGCAGGTCCGCCAGGTGACGGCTGGTCCGGCCGTCCGCGTACGTCGCCACCTCGCCGACGTCGATCGCCGGGTGGTCGGCGCCGACCTGCTCGACCAGGTCGCGCATGCGCTGGCGGACGCCGTCCGCGCCGGTGCTGCACACCGCCCGCTCGCCGGGTGCGGCGACCACCAGCACCACCTCGCAGGTGTAGCCGCGACGGCTGTCGAAGAGGTGCCGGACCCGGTCGATCCGCAGCGGCCCGGGCAGGGCGTCGCGCGGGTCGGCGGTCTCCAGCACGGCGCGCCGCCCGGGCCGGACCGCCGGGTCGCCGAGCACGGTCAGCCGGGCGCTGGTCCGCGCGCCGCCCGGCTTCCCGCCGCCGAGCGGCGCCGCGGCCGCCGCCGCCGCGCCCGCGGCCGCGGCGAGCCCGTCGGCGTCGCCGTCCCCGCCGGCCCCGGCCGGGACCAGGTCCTCCGGGTCCTCCTGGACGTGCTCCAGGCTGACGATGTGGTCGTCCGCGGTGAACCGCAGCGGCGCGCCCGCGTCGACCGCCGCGCCCATCCGGATCACCCCGTCGCCGATCACCAGCGGCGCCTTGGCGGCCTTGGCGATCTGGTCGAGCGCCGACAGGCAGTCACCGGCCCGCTGGCTGAAGTTCCTGGCGGTCGGCAGCCCGTCGGCCGAGGCGGTGACGGTGATCGGGTCCTTGCTCGCCGCGGCGGCGAGCGCCCGTACGGCGGCGGTCAGCGGCTGGTCGCCGGGCTGCGCGGCCCGGACGGTGGTGAACGCCAGCCGGTACCCCGCGCTCTCCATGCCGCGCAGCTCGGTCAGCAGGTCGCCGGCGTCGGTGACGCTGGTGCGGATGCCGGTCAGGACGCCGCGCAGCACCGGGGCGCTGCGGCCGGCGGGGTCGTCGAAGTAGCCGAGGCCGAGGGTGACTTCCACCGGATCGTGCCCGGCCAGGGCCTCCGCGTGCCGGGTCTTGAGCGTCTCGACCACGTCGGCCGGCAGGTTGGTCAGCTTGGCGGTGAAGGTCGAGGCGGCGGCCCCGGAGAGCAGGTCGATCCGGATGTCGGCGTCGAGCACGTACTCGCCGGCGAACACGTCGTTGGACACCCGCAGCGGCACCAGCCCGCCCGGCCCGGCCCGGTCCACCTGCAGTTGGAACCAGATCACGAAGCCCATCGCAGCGCCACCCCCGCCCGGACCTCGGACCCGTACGCGCCGGCCGCGCCGAGGTTGCGCGGGTCGACCGTCAACGCCACCGGCAGCAGCGCGAGTTCACTGCCCGTCAGCTCCACGCCGGGCACCAGCTTGCGGCGCAGCACCACCCGGGCCGGGCCGGGCGTCTCGCGGGTCACGGTGGCCACCATGAACGCGCCCGGCTCCGGCAGCACCAGCGGCCGGCCGCCGGCCAGCCGTTCCTCGTCGACCACGGTGACGGTGAGCGCGACGGTGTAGACGTTGGCGCCGAGGGCGAGCCGGAAGGCCTGCGGGAAGCCCTCGTCGGCGTCGGCCGGCAGCAGCAGGTACCGCGAGAGGTCCACGGCGGGCGGTGTGGTCACGGCGCTTACCCGGCCAGCGGGACGGACGCGGTGCGCGGCACCGGGGCGGCGGGCGGGGTGGCGCCGGCGAGCGCGGTACCCGCGGCCAGGGCGAGGTCGGCGGCCTCGCCGAGCGCCGCGCTGACGGCGGAGCGCGGGACGTGACGCAGCGTCAGGCTGACGTCCAGTGCCTCCCGGCGGCCCGCGGACTGGCTGAAGCGCAGGTCGGTGATCTGCATGTCCAGGCTGACGGTCAGTCCGCACACCACCGGGATGCCGGTGCTCGCCAGCAGCGGCGCGGCGGCGGCCACCAGCACCCGGGAGACCAGGGCCAGCGCCTCCAGCTCCTTCTTCACCAGCAGCCGGTCGGGGCCGGGCAGCAGGGCCTCGATCGCGATGGTCTTGGTGGTCGGCGCGGTGGCCTGCGAGAAGCGGCTGCCGGAGATCCGCTCGATCTGGTAACCCTCGCTGATGCTGAGGCTCTGCACGTACAGCAGCGGCACGGTGCCGATCAGCACCGGGGTGTTCCGGTCGGCCATCTGCGCTCCCTCGCTCGTGGACGTATGCGGCTGGCGGGTGGACGGATCTGGTGGACGGCGGCCGGTCAGCGCAGGTAGACGCGCGGGTTCCCGGCCTTCAGCCAGGTGCGGAAGGCGGCTCTGGCCGCCGCCGGATCGTGCCCGGCGGCGGTGAGCGCCCGGAGCACCTCGGGGTCGTCGAAGAGTTTGATCATTTGTTCCCCCACGGCGGGCAACTCCCCGACGGAGTCCGGGTGGTACAGGTAGAGCAGGTCGGTGTAACGGCTCGGGGCGTGGGTGACGAGGTCGTTGACCAGCTGCTCGCGGAGGAACCGGGCCGGTCCGGTCAGGTTGGTCTTGACCTCGACGCTGACCCGGCCGCCGGGCAGCTCGGCGATGATGTCCACCACCCGGCCGGGACGCGGCCGCTGGAACTCCAGCGCGGTCGCGCCGAAGTCCCGCACCAGCGACCGCCCGGCGAGGAGCTCGCCCATGGTGCCCTGGAAGAGGTTCTCGGTGCCCCGCTCCACGAGGAGCTTCGCCAGCGGGTGCTCCAGGCCGTCGAGCTGCCGGCTTCCCAGCCGCTCGGTCAGGTCGCCGACCACGTCCAGCAGGTCGGTCCGGCCGGCGGCGGGGAACCGCCAGACCTCGCGCCAGTCGTAGACCTCGCGGGCCCGCCGGGCGATCTCCTCCGCGCCGGAGAGCTGCCGGTCGGTCAGTTCGTCCAGGCGCACGGCGAGTTGCTCGCGGTCGGCGATCAGCGTCGCGGCCATGGCGTGGTCGCCGGTCCGCTGCGCGTCGGCGGCCTCCTCGGCGAGTTCGCTCAGCTCGGCGAGCAACTGCCGTCGCCCGCCCGCCCGCAGCCGGGCGACGGTGGCCTCTGTGGCCTGCCGGAGCCGGCCCGCGAGCTCCTCGAAGGCGGCTGCCTCCCCGGCGGCGAGCCGGTCGAGCAGCCGCTGGTAGGCGGCGGGGTCGGGCAGCTCGCCCCGCCGCAGCTCCAGCGCGCGCAGCAGGGCCTCGACCGCTTCGGCGTCGTGGCCGCGGTTCAACAGCGCGAAGTAGACGTCGCCGCCCGCCTCGGCGATCAGCGCCAGGGCGCGCGGCCGCTCGGCGAGGGCGGACAGGGCCGCGGGCCCGAGCTGACGGAGCCGGCCGGCGCCGAGCCGGCCCACCGCGCGCGACCACGCCTCCAGGGACCGCGGCGCCACCCCGCCCACCAGCGTGCGCATGGTCGGACGGTCGAAACCGGTCTCCAGCAGCCGGGCCAGCGCCGAGGTCATCTCCTCGGTGACCCCGCCGATGTCCTCCGCCTGCCGCTCGAAGCGCCGGGCCAGCGACAGCGCGTCGGCCAGCCGTTCCACCTCGGGCAGCGCGTCGTGCTTCCTGGCGAGTCGGCGCAGCACCGCCGGGGCGGCGTCGGCCGGGACGTCCAACCGCTCGGCGAGCCGGGTCAGTTCGGCGAGGTGCTGCTGCGGCAGCAGGCGCAGCGCCTGCGCCGCCGCGTCCAGGTCGCGCAGCTCGGCGAGCCGGGCCAGCGCCGACACCATCCGGTCCAGGCGGCTGAGTTCGCCGGCCACCTCGGAGGCCTTGCCGAGCCGCCGCAGCGAGCCGAGGACCCGCAGCAGGGCCGCCAGCCGCTCGGTCAGCTCGGCGCCGCCGAGCGCCTCCTTCAGCTCGCCGAGGCCGACGAACCAGCTGAGGACCTCCACCACCAGCGCGGTCTCCAGGGTCCGGCCGAGGTCGCCGCCGATCCGCGCGCCGCCGCCCGCACCGCCGAGCACCGCGCCGGTGCGCCCGCCGTACGGGGTGCCCAGCTGTTCGGCGTACTCCAGCCCCGCCAGCGCGACCAGGATCGCCTTCCCGGCCTGCTCGCACAGCGTCTGCAGGACGGCCGCGGCCTTCGGGTCGCCGAGGAGCGCCCGCTCGACCAGCAGTTTGAACTCGACCAGGTGGGCGATGCCCTCGATCAGCTGGGTGGGGGAGTGGGTGAACAGGTCGACCAGTGCGTCGACGGTCGAACGCACCCACAGGCTCAGCCCGTTGGCGACGTTGCGGAGCACGTTCAGCGCGTCCGGGTCCTGACCCGTGCCGTCCTGGGGCCGCACGCCCAGCTCGTCCAGCAGCGTCAGCAGGTAGTCGGTGTTCAGCCGGCGGTGGGGCCGGAGCTTGCCGAGGGCGGTCAGGAACTCCACCACCGAGCCGTCCAGGGTGGTGAACAGCCGCTCGTAGGCGCCGCGTTGGCGCAGCAGGGCGGCCATCGCCTCCAGCTCGGTCTGGGTGCGGCCGGAGAGCAGCAGCTCGACCACGGCCTTCTTCTGCCGTTCGTTCGGCCACAGCAGGTCGGACAGCGCGACCAGGTAGCCGACCCGCTGCTCCAGCGGCATCCAGGCGAAGACGTGCCGGTCCATGGTGACGATGTGTTCGAGCATCGCCTCCTGGTCCAGGCCGGGCTGGGCGGCGCCGCCGCCTCCCTCGGCGACCAGCCGGCCGGCGGCGACGCGGGCCGCGACCGCCGGGTCGACCCGCTGGGCGGCTGGGGTGCGGGCCAGTTCGCGCCGGACCGCGACCGGCGTCCAGTGCACGCCGCGGTCCAGGTCGAAGACCCAGCGGCCGTCCGCGGTGACGGTCACCACCACGCGGTAGTCGGTGAGCACCAGCACCTTGCCGCGCTCGGTGACCTCCACGCCCGGCAGGCCGTCGGCGGGCGCGGCGGGCGGCGCGGCGCGGCCGAACTGCCGCATCAGCAGCGGCTCGTCGAGCGGCACCATGACGAACCGGTCGGCGGCGTGCTCCCCGCCGCCGCGCTCCAGCACGGCGAACCCGTGCGCGCCGTACAGGTACGTGCCCCACTGGACGGCGCGGGCGAGCGAGGCCGAGGTGAGGTACGGGTCGGTGCCGGTGCGCACCCACTCGTCGACGGCCAGTCTGATCAGCGGCAGGGTCGGGAACCGGTCGCGGCTCAGCACGTCGCCGAGCGGCAGCTGCTCGCCGGGCCCGGCGGCGGGCCGGACCGGGACGGCCACCGGGGCGCCGCTGCCGTCCGCGTAGCCGGGCATGGTCCACCAGCGGCCGTCGGCGGCGGGACCCCACGGTGCGTCATCCGCCGCTCCAGGAGCGGCAGTTGAGGAGTGCGGTGCGGTCCGGTCGGCCAGCGCGCGGCGGACGCCCGCGGTGACGGCCGCCTCCACGGCCCGGCGGGTCGGTTCCGGGCAGCCGCCGTTCCAGCGGACCGTCACCGGGGCGGGCGGGGCGCTCACTCGGTCACTCCCGGGGTGGCCCGCAGGCCGAACTTGACCTGCACGGTCTCCCGGTTGCTGTTCGGGTTGTGCATCTCGAAGGTGAGGTTGTCGGCGTCGATGGCCTTGCGGTAGTTCTCGCCGAGGGCCTTCTCCAGGTTGTGGTCGAGGCTGACCCGGCGCTCCTGCACCCCGATGTCGGCGGCCCGCGGCAGGCCGAGGCCGGGCGGCGCGTCCGCCACGTCGATCAGCGGCGCGCGGCCCTTGTCGGGGAACGAGAACCCGGCGTCCCGCAGGTAGGTCGTCGCCCCGGTGTCGGCCTTGGCCTGGATCCAGAACTCGTCGCGGACCTTGCCGTACAGGTCGAACATCTCCTGCCGGGTGGCGTTCTCCAGCGAGCGGGTGCCGACCACCTTGGCCCGGGCCCGTTCCCAGACCGGGCCGAGCGGGGTGCGGTCGAGCCGCTGCCCGAGCACCCGGCGGGCCCGCTCCAGCGCCTGCCGCCGGGTCTCGCCGGTGCGGCGCACCAGGTTCTCGATGTCGAGCCGGGTGCGCTTGTTGACCGGCACCCGGACCTCGTCGACGGTCGGCCGGGCGCCGCCGGTGGCGGACGGCCGGGTGGCCCGCTGCTCCTCGACGGCGGCGACCAGCTGGTCGACCTCCTCGGCGAGGAAGTACTTGTCGGCGGCCTTCTGACCGGCCCGCCCGGCCTCGCCCGACAGCACGCTCTCCGCCGCCCCGGCCCGCAGCTCCCGGGCGGTGGCCTGGTCGGTCAGGCCCATGGTGGTGAACAACTCCTTGAGTTCGTTCAGCTTTCCGGCGTCCCGCACCGACCGCCCGGCCTTGACCTCCCGGGCCGCCTCGTCCAGCGCGCGCAGCCCGTTCGACCCGGGCTTGAGCCCGGACAGGGCGCGGAAGGTCGCGTCGGCCTCGCGGGCGGAGAGCCGGTAGTCGCGGACCATGGTCTCCACCGTGACCGCCGCCCGGCCCATCTTGAACACCTTCCCGGCGGCGGGCAGCAGCACCGAGGCGCCGAGGATCGCCCGGTCCGTGGTGCTCAGCTCGTGGCCGAACAGGTCGTAGCCGAAGGCCGCCTCGCCCGCCGCGACGATCGAGCCGACCACCGGGATGAAGCTCACCGCCGTCTCGATCGCGGTCTGCCAGAGCGGGATGTCCTCGGGCGGGATGTCGTAGCGCTCGGCCTCCGGGTACGCCTGGGCGATCAGGTAGGCGTCGAACTCCTCGGGGTGGGCGCGGAGGAAGTCCCGGAAGTCCGCCTCGGCGCTGGTCGCCGTGAAGGACTTCTCGTGCATCCGGGCGATCTCCTCGTGCAGGAACTCACGGGCGATCAGGTCGCGGACGGCCTTCTCCCGCTCCGACTCCCACACCAGCCAGCCGACCCGGTTCTTGCGGTCCTCCACGGTGTACGGCTCGCGGACCTTCCAGACCCGCTTCTCCAGGAACGCGATCACCTGGTCGAGCTTGCGGCCGGCGCCGTCCGGGTCCCACGTCGCCGCCTTGTCGAGGGCGGTCTCCCGCGCCTTGCGCAGCTTGTCCGCCACCTCCTCGCGGACCTTCGTGCCGAGCTGCCGCACGTACAGCCGGGCCCAGGTCGCGCCCGGGTCGTGGCGGCCGAGGTCGGCGTCGCTCTGCCGGTCCAGCCAGGACAGGTAGTCGCCGAGCGCGGCGGTCACCGCGGCCTGCTCGGTCGCCGGGAGCGAGCGCGAGGTGCGCTGCATCACCGCGGCCAGCTCCAGGAACCGGGTCCGGACCGAGGGCGCGGCCGGGGTGGCGGTCTCCTTCAGCGCGGCGGACCACAGGTCCGGGCCGGTCTGCCGGAGGAACTCCGGTGTGCCGTAGTGCTTCTCGATCCAGGCGTGGTACCGCACGAAGGCACCCTGGGCGAGCTCGTCGTCCAGCCGGACGCCCGTGAGGTAGCCGAAGAGTTCGCGCCGCTTGTCGAACTGGGCCTGGTCCGCGGCGCTGCGGCGCACCGGGTGCGAGTCGTACCACAGCAGCCCGCGGGTGGGACCCTGCCGCGGGGCCCAGCGCGGCCCGCGGACCACCACCGCCACCCGGACCGCGGGGTCCCGGTAGATCAGCCCGTCCAGGTAGGCGCGGACGATCCGGTCCGGCAGCTCCGCCGGCAGCAGGCCGGTGACGGGCAGCGGCCGTTCCAGCATCGGGAGCGTCAGCCCGGCGGCGGTGAGCGGGTAGTCCCGGGAGACGTCGTCCTGCCGCCTGCCGCCGAGCCGGACCTCCACCCGCACCGTGTCACCGGGCATCAGCCAGCCGGAGTTGGGGTCGAGCTTCTGCTGGAGGTCGATCAGGTCGTCGTCGGCGTCGGACGGCAGCTGCTCCCCGAGCACCGCGAGCTTGCCGCTGTACCGCAGGGCCTGCACCACCGCGACCACGTCCTCCGGTGCGAGCCGGCGCAGCACCCGCAGCGCCTCGCGGGCCTCGGCGTCGGTGATCGCCCAGTCGGTCAGGTTGCGGGAGAGCAGTTCGCCGATCCGCTGCAGCGCGGCCTGCTGCGCCTGCGGCCCGGTGGCGGGGCGGGCGACGGGGAGCCGGACCTGACGGGGCGGGCCCTGGTAGGACGTCAGGCGGTAGCCGCCGGAGGGGAGGTCGAGGGCCGACTCGTAGCGCTCCGACGGGGCCTGCACGGCGCCCGTCCGGTGGCCGGTCGGGCCGTGCTGGGCGAGCGCGCGTTCGGCCTGCGCCAACCGGCGGGCGACCAGCCGGGCCACGGCCGCCTCCAGCCGCTCCAGGTCCGCCGCCGTCGGGGTGCCGACCAGCCGCAGCCGGATCGGCACCCGCACCTCGACCTCCGTCATCGCTCCCTCACCCTCCCCCTTGCCGCCGCAGCGCCACGTCCAGCTCGTCGAACACGTACCGCGCCACCGCGTCGAGCTGGGCGCCCGTCAGCTCGCCGACCACCTCGACCTCCACCGGGAAGTTCCACACCACCCGGGGGGCCGCGCCCGGCCCGGCGGCGGAGGACAGGACCGCCTCGCTGCCGGGCGCGGGCACGATGTACTCGCCCTCGTGGACCAGGGCGATCCCGGTCCGTTCGACCCGGCCGCCGGCCTCGAAGGCCGGCAGCACCAACAGGCCCTCGCCGCCCTCGGGTTCACCGCCGCCCGGGTCGGGCGTCGTCACGACTCGACGCCGGGCGCCAGCGACATGCAGGTGAAGCTGGCGCTCGGGGCGCCGTCGATCACCACGTTGCTCGGGTTGGCGGAGGTGATCACGCAGCGGCTGAACTTGAGTGCCTTGAAGGCCCAGTCGGTGCCCTTCTTCTCCGCCACCGTGATCTCGAACTCCTTGCCCTTCACGGCGAGTTCGGTCAGGTCGGCGACCGCGGTGCCGATCGCCTGCACGGTCATGGTGAAGGTGAAGGTCTGCGGCTGGCGCACGTAGCCCAGGTTGTCCGACTCGATCGAGTGGATGACCGTGTGCGGCACGTTGAAGGTCGGGGTGAACTGCGAGATCGGCGCGACCACGGAGTTGCCGAGGCGGATCTCCAGCCGGGTGTTCCAGTCGGGCATGCCCGCTCCTAGGTGAAGTTGAGGGTCAGTGCGATGCGGTGGATCGCACCGGCGTAGTCGACCGACACCAGGACCTCGGCGAGCCGCTGGGTCTGGGCGTTCTGGATGACCGCCAGCTGTGCGGGGGTGAGCGCCGCCGGGTCGGCGTCGAGCAGGTCGAGCACCGGGACGTCGATCGCGTAGCCCTCGATCACCTCGCCGCGCACCAGCGGGTCGAGGACCGCCTCCAGCTGCACCACCAGCGCGCGCAGCCCGGAGCGGCTGATCCGCAGGCTGCCGACCGCCTGGATCAGCCGCGCCTTCAACTTGAAGGAGACGTCGTCCACGGTGCGCTGCACGTCGACGAACTTCATCCCGGCCGGGTTCCCGGTGTACCCCTCGCCGAGGTACACGCCGCTGCCGGGCAGCAGCGCCGGGTGGACCAGCCAGTTGACCCCGTTGCCCTTCGGCGGGTCGCCGAACTGCTCGGACTGGTTGATCTTGTTGATGTCGGCGACGCTGAACGGCGCGCTGTTGATCATGACCTGCTTGAGCAGCACCGAGACGTGCGGCGGATAGCCGGCGACGGTGCCGGCCACCGCCGCCGCGGCGTCCTCGTCGCTGCGGTGCGCGATGTAGATCATCCGGTCGCTGGCCAGCGTGCCGGCCACCGGCGCCGGATCGGCCGAGTCCTTGGCCAGCATGGCCACGCCCATCCGCTCCCGGCCCTCGCCGCCGTGGTCGGAGACGGCGGTGACGTGCGCGGCGAGCCGGGTGACGGCCCCGTTGGCCGCGCCGGAGTTGGCGTCGAGCGGGGTCGCGGCCAGCACCACGAACTGGACGTCCAGGTCCTCGATCGCGGTCAGCGCGGCGGTCGGGTCGGCGACCGACCCGGTCGCGCCGCCGTTCACCTTCACGCCGAACACCTGGGCCGGCCCCGGGCTCTGCCCGAACAGCGTGACCAGCGCGGCGGTCAGCGAGGAGTTGGCCTTCTGCTTGGTCGGGTCCGCCGGGTCGGGAACCGTCGCCGGGCCGAACTCGGCGGCGGCCCCGGACGGACTGGTCACCGGCACCACCTTGCCGTCGGTCCCCGACGCGGCGGTCCCGATGACGGCGACGTTCCCGGTGGCGCGCACCACCGGGGAGAACATCTCCACATTCGATTTGACGTTGATGTACCGGACGGCCATCGTCTTCCCTTCACCTCATCCCCGCTCGTCGGGGGGCACGGTCAGTGGAACTTGTCCTGGAGCTTGCGGCGCAGCGCCTCCTGCTCCGCGAGCGTCATCGCCGGGGCGGCGGGCGGGCGGCCGTCCGCGGCCCGGTCGGCGGTCGTCCCGGGGGCGTCGTCCCGGTCGGTCGCGGCCGCTTCGGCGGGATCGGGCTGGGGCACGGTGGTCTCCTCGACTGGCGTGGGGGCGGCGGGAATTCGGACAAGCGAAGGGGCGGGCCGGGCTACGGCGGCACGGGGACGGCGAGGACGTCCCGCGCGGCGAAGAAGGCCAGCAGATCGGCCTCGGCGACGCCGCTCGCGGCCACCGCCGCGGCCGGGAACACCAGCACCGGCGCCACCCGGCACCGGGACTCCAGCCCGTCCGGCTCGCGGCGGGCGGGCAGGCTCCGCTCGGCCAGGTCGCGGACCAGCTGGGCGGCCCGCAGCGCTTCGGTGACCTCCACCGACTCCCGTACCAGCACGGCCAGTTCGAGCGGCACCCGGCGCTGGTTGGCGGGGTCGGCCGGGTCGAAGGGCGGCGCGGCGGCGAGCCGGATCTCGCCGAGCAGGTGGCGGTAGGCGCGCCGCAACTCGTCGACCGTCTCGATGTGGTGGCGCGCCAGGTAGCCGGCCAGGTCGAAGTACCGGAACTTCGCCTGGAACTCGGCGAGGGTGTGGTACTCCCCGATGTCGTTCAGCACCACCGACTCGATGGCGCCCGGGTCGAGTTCGAGCACCAGGGTGGCGGACAGCCGCAGCATCAGGTCCACCCACTCGGGCGGCGCGGCGGCGTCCCGCCCCTCGTACAGCACCTCGGTGCGCTCGTGCGCCGGGGAGGTGCGGATCCAGCTACCGGACAGCAGGCGGGGGCGGAACAGCGGCCGCTGGAACTCGGCCTCGGCGACCTCCAGCTTCGCCACCTCGTGCACGGCGGCGGCCGGCAACCCGTAGAGGGTGCCGGCGAGTTGGCGGACCCGGGCGAGCCCCGTCGGGCCGGCGGGCAGCAGCAGACCGGGCAGCCCGCCGGGCGCGTCGAGCCGCAGCATCAGGGCGTCGGTGAAGCTGCTCACCGCCCACCGCCGTGGTACGCCATGGAGTGCGCCCTTCGCCCGCGAACGTCCGCCCCGCGCCAGGGCGGAGCCGCCGACGCGCTGCGCGCCGACCGTTCGTGGACGCTACGCCAGGCGGTGTCAACGGAGCGTCACCGCGGCGTCACCGCGGCGGCGAGGTCTGCAGGCGCCCCTGCAGCGTGCTCGACAACTGCGCGACGCAGGCGGCGAGCTGTTCGGTCGTCAGCTGCGCCGGGTCGCCGCCGCAGCCCGCCACCGGTGCGCCGTTCGGCGGTGCGGCGGTCGGCGGCGCGGCGGTCGGGGAGCCGCTGGGTGCGGGCGCCGGCGAGGGCTGGCCGCCGGGCGGGGTGATGCTGCCGCGCAGCGCGACCAGGTTGGGCGTCACCGTGGCATCGCCCGACAGGTCGATGTAGTCCTGGGTCTGCCCGTTGAAGTCCACGAAGCCGCGCCACATGTCCTTGCCGAACGGGACGATCTCCTGCAGCGCGCCGCCCGACCCGGTGCTGATGGTGATCGAGGTCTGCTGCGCCATGTACGAGACCATCCGGCTGGCCAGCACGTCGAGGTTGACCGACGGGCTGTCGTCGCCGCGCACGTACACGTGCAGGTCGTTGAGTCCGTTGCCGACCCGGTCGGCCTGCAGGACCGCGAACGCCACCACGAGTTGCGAGGAGCTCTCCCGCGGTACCAGCGGCGTCACGTAGTACAGGTGGCCGTCGGCCTTCGAACGGAGCAGGAACTCACCGGGGTTGGCGGCGTTGGTGGCGGCCGAGGTGTGCGCGTAGCCGAAGCCGCGGTCGTCCTTCGCGCCGCGTCCGCCGAGCCACTGCACCTCCTGGATCTGCGCCCGGACCATCGAGGCCGGGTACACCGCGCCGGGCAGCTCGCCCGGCGCCACCTCGGCCCGGTAGGTGACGGACGGACGGCCGTCCGCGGAGCCGCGCAGCACCAGCACGCCGGCCGGCTCCAGCACCGTGCGCTGCTGCCAGGCGATCTGCCGCGCCACCGAGACCACCACCACCGGCTGGGCGGTGCGGGTGTCGGAGCCGTCGCAGTAGCCCCAGATGTCCTGGTCGCTGTAGACCAGGCCCGGGAACCGCTCGGCGAGCAGGTTGCGCAGGCTGGCCGCGCCCGTCCCGGCGAAGGCCCGGTCGAAGGCGTGGTCGCCGCGGAACGCGCAGGTGGCGACGGAGTTCGACCGGCCGTCCCAGACCGCGACGCCCTCCATCGGCTGCTCGTCGGAGCCGTCCAGGACCGCCGTCCACACCCCGCCGCCCTGCGAGGCGTCCGGCAGGTAGTGCAGGCTGTGGCCCATCAGGTGGACCCCGGAGGTCAGGCCCGCGCTGTCGGTGAGGGCCTTGGTCGCCGCGGCGTAGGAGGCGGTGCGCGCGTCGAAGTCGAAGTCCGGCATCGGCGCGGTCTTCACGCAGGACGGCACGTCCGCGGTGCCCACCAGGTCGCAGCGGCTGCCGTCGCCCGCCCGGCTGTGCTCGGTCACCGGCAGCACCGAACGCGGCGTGGCCGCGCCGCCGGCCGGCACGTCGAGCACCGTCGCCGCGGCGTAGAAGCGGCCCGCGTCCTTGTCGTCGTCCCACAGGCCGGTGCCCGCCCGCACCAGCGAGCCGACCACCGCCAGCAGCACGACCGCCGTGGTCAGCCGCATCGGCCAGCCGTCGAAGCCGGCCCCGGAGTCGTCCGCGACGTACCAGACCGCGAAGAGCGTGCCGCACAGCCCCACCGCGACCCAGAACCAGAACAGCGGCGCCGCGTCCCACACCCCGCCGTGCGGGAGGAACTGGCGCTCCATCAGCAGCCGGTAGCTCTGGTCCTGCTGCCCGAACCCGCCGAACAGCAGGTGCTTGACCATCCACACCAGCAGCGCGAGCAGCGGCATCCACAGCCACCACACGGCCAGCCCGGCCGCCGCCCGCCGCAGCGGCCCCCGCCACGCCCGACGCTCCGTCATGCGCCCCCCTCGGTCCCGAGCCCCCGTTCCTCCGACCATCCTCCCACCGGCCCCCGACACGCCGGGGGCCGGACTGAAGGATCATCAGAAGTGCTTCCCGGAGCGGAGGTTCAGTCCAGGTGGAAGACCTCCGTCAGCGGAGCCATCGCCTGGTCCGCCGCCGCGCCGTCGAGGTCCTCGAAGTAGCGGGCCATCTCGGCCTGCCAACGGGCGTTGACCTCGGTGGCGGCCATCGCCGCGCGGGCGCGGTCGAAGTCCTCGGTCTCCAGGTACCCGACCAGCAGGCCGTCGGGGCGCAGGAACAGCGAGTAGTTCGTCCAGCCGGTGGCGCGCAGGGCGTCCAGCATCTCGGGCCACACCCGGGCGTGGCGTTCGCGGTACTCGTCGGCGAGTTCGGGCCTCACCCGGAGCAGGAAGCAGATCCGGCGCTTCGTCATGAGACACCGATCCCCGCCAGCTGCATGTAGTACACGCCGAACTGGTCCGCGGTGAGCGTGGTGCCGGTGACCTTCACGTACCGCGCGGTGGTCGCCGCGAACGCGAAGGTCAGGCCGCCGGCCCCGGGGCGCGGGTACGAGCTCCTCGACACCACGGTGGTCCAGTTGGTGCCGTCCGGCGACGTCTGGATCGTGAAGGCCGACGGGAAGCCCAGCCCCGTGTTGGGCGCGTCGTCGCGCGGGTACAGCGTGACCTGGCTGATCCGCGACGGGCCGCCCAGGTTGACCTGGGCCCACTGGGTGGTGTTCGGCGAGCCGGACCCGGCGCTGCTCCAGCCCGAGGAGTTCCACAGGTCGGTGTGGTGCGCCCCGTTGGTGAGGTTGGCGGTCAGCCAGCCCTCGTTGGGGTACTCGACCGAGCTGGAGGTGGCCGCGGTGCGGCCCGGCGCCAGGTCCCCGCCGACGGCCTCGATCTCGGCGAACTGCATGTGGTAGTTGCCGAACTGGTCGGTGCTCAGGTTCGTCCCGGTCACCTTCACGTAGCGCGCGTTGACCGCGGCGAACGGGAAGGTCTGCGGGGTGGCGCCCGGCCGCGGGTACCCGGTCTGGGTGCTGACGGTGGTCCAGTTGGCGCCGTCGGTCGAGGTCTGCACGGTGAAGTCGACCGGGAAGCCCTGTCCGGCGTTGGCGCCGTCACTGCGCGGGAAGAGGTCGATCCGGCTCAGCGACCGGGTCGAGCCCAGATCCAGCCGCACCCACTCGGTGTGGTTGGACCCGATGCTGCCGGAGCTGCTCCACCCCGCCGCGTTCGCCACCGTCGTCCGCTGCCCGTCGACCGCGGAGCGGATGCCCCAGCCGTCGGCCTCGTAGGAGCTGGAGGCCGTGACGGCGGAGCTCTCGGCCGGATCCACCGAGGTCGGCACGACCCGCGCGTTCCAGAAGTTGGCGCTGGCGCCGCCGGTGACCAGGCCGACGGCGCCGGCCGTGAACGCCTGGTCCGTGACCGTCAGCACGGGCGCCTGGCCGGTCCCGGAGTACACCGTCAGGGTGCCGCCGCGGGCGACCACGCGCAGGTGGGTGCGCTGCCCCGACACGTACCCGGGCACCGAGGCCGAGCCGATCGCCGTGCCGCTGCGGTAGACGAACACCTGCCCGTTGTCCCGCTGGGCGACCAGGTAGCCGGAGTCCAGGTCGGTGCCGTTGGCCGAACGGACCATCAGCCCGGCCCAGTTGGTGCTGCCGCCGGACGGGCTCACCGCGGTGATCTGCAGGTCCACGGCGGCCGACACGTCGCTGTAGCCCCGCCCGCGGAGGTAGGAGACGTCCCCCCAGTTCGCCGACGCGTCGGACTGCGCGTACGTGCCGCCGCCGGTCGACCAGCTGCCGTGGGTGTGGGTCCAGAAGTGGTCGCCGCCGCTGAAGTCGTCCGTGAACGGCAGCGTCAGGTCGCCCGCGGCCGCCGCCAGTTCGTCGAGCAGCTGCTTGTGCCGCCCCTCGACGTTCCAGCCGGAGGTGTCGTAGACGCTCGGGTTGGTGACCAGCGTCTCTGCCAGTGTGCGCGCCGCCTGTGGTTTGACCGCGGCCAGCTGCTGCAGCAGTTCGAAGTCCTGCAGGCCGGCGGTCTGGGCCTCGCTGCGCAGGCTGTCGTAGATCCCGTAGCCCGCCTTGTTCGGGTAGACCAGCCAGTGGTCGCCGGTCTGCGGCGTGTTGAAGGTGTCGGCGCCCGGGTACGGCGGGTTGAAGTCGTCGTGCCAGTAGTTCCAGCCCCAGTGCAGGTAGCCGTCGCCGCCGATCTTCCAGGTCAGCCACGGGAGCAGCCGGGTCCCGCTCAGGTAGTTGCTGGTGAAGCGGTTCATGTAGGTGCCCTGCGGCAGGATGCAGGTGTAGAGCCACAGGTCCTTCCCGCCGATCCGGTAGTTCTGGTACAGCGCCACGTTCGCGTCGTAGTTGGACGAGAGCGGCGTCTGCGTCGACAGGTGCGCGGCGTCCCCGGTGAACGTGGTCAGCTGCGCCTCGTTGGTCCGCGGGTTCGGGAAGTACTGCTCGTAGAGGGAGTAGAACCAGTTGGCGGCCGTGGCCTGGGGTGCGCTGGTGGGCTCGTCCAGGGCGCTCATGTAGAAGTTGTTCGTCCAGCCCTTGGCGTCCAGGTGCGCCTTGAGCGCCGGGAAGAACTGGTTCAGCCAGCCGTTGGTGTCCGGACAGCCGTTGGCCGGGCCGGAGTTGGGCTGGCAGAGCACGTGCTTGACCGGGCCGCTCACGCCGTTGGCGGCGACCAGGGTGTCGAGCTGCGGCGCGGAGTCGGGGGGCTCCAGCAGGGTCGGGGTGTAGAGGTACTGCATGGCCCCGGCGTTGACGAACAGGTTCACGAACCGGTCGAAGGTGGACCAGTCGAAGGTGAAGTGGCCGCCGGCGTCGACGGTGGTGTTCGGGATCAGCAGGGCCACGGCGTCGGCGTAGATGACGTTGTTGCGGTGCCGCGCCATGTTCGCCGCGATGTTGGTCTCGACGGTCCACCAGTTGGCGTCGTACATCTGCACGTTGTACTCGGCCGGGATCGCCGCCTCGGTGCCCGAGTAGTCCCAGCCCGCCGAGGTGAACCAGTTGTTCATCTTGAACGTGGACTGCGAGGTCGGCGGGATCGTCACGCCGTAGACCGTCACCGACACCGGCACCGTGACGGCGCCCAGGCTGCTGTTCACCGTGGCGCTGCCGGTGTAGACCCCGGGCGCCTGACCGGCCGGGACGTACACCTGGTAGTAGGCGGCGTAGGTGGTGTTCGCCGCGACCGAGCGCGGGGAGTTGTCCATCAGCGCGTCGTAGTACGCGATCCCGCCGTCCGGCGGGTTCTGCACGTTGCCGGCCTTCTGGATGTTCGGATGGTTGTACTCGTAGCGCGTGGTGATGTTCGCCGCGGGGATGGACGCGCCGCCGGGGCCGCTGAGCGCGCCGGCCGTGACCGACACCCCGCTCTGCGCGGACCCGGAGCGCACCAGGATCTGCGCGGCCTCGTAGCCGCCCCGCGCCGCGTACAGCTCGATCGCGGTCGGCGCCCAGCCGGGCGGAGTGGTCGAGGTGAAGGGCCGGTCGGTGGCGTCCAGGATCCAGACGGTCGGACCGCCGGCGGCACCGGCCCGGGGCGCGGTCAGCGTGGCCAGCGGGGCGACGGACAGGGCCAGACTCACCAGGAGACGCAAGGATCTGCGGCGGCGCGTGCGCATGGAAACCCTCCGAACTCTGAGAAATGGCTTCGAGAGCCGAACAGGACTTGTTTCCAAACCTGTTCGAGCCGCCCGCAATTGGTTTGCGGCGCGGCTTTCGGTCGACGCGTGGCCTCGCTGCTCCGGAGTCCTGTAGACGGGCGTGCAGGCAGCTCACAGCGATGACAGCGAGGTCAGGGATGACACGAGAGGGTCAGCTGCTGGTCGCGCGGCCGCATCGGAAATATGCGATCCCGGCCACCTGACGGCCGGCACGTTACCCTTCGGTGAATGGAGTATTTCCAGGGACTGCGGCCCGCAACCGTTCCAATTTCACCGATACTTGACCGATCGTCACGAAGCGGGCGACGGAGGTGACGCGTCGTCCATGCCGTGCACCGGTCAGCTGAGCCCCACGCGGGCGGCGGCGGCGTCCCAAGCGCGGCTGTCGCCGCCGGGCTCGTAGCGCCGCACCTGCTGGGTGCGGGTCACCAGGCGGCGCATCGCGTGCCGGTCCTCGACCAGGCCGCGGGCGCGGGCCTGCACGAGGACGTTGCCGATCGCGGTGGCCTCGGTGGGGCCGGCGACGACGGGCAGGCCGGTGGCGTCCGCGGTGAGCCGGCACAGCAGGGAGTTGCGGCTGCCGCCGCCGACCAGGTGCACGGTGCGGATGGTCCGTCCGGTCAACCGGGCGGCCTGGCGCAGGACGTGACGGTGCGCCAGGGCGAGGCTCTCCAGGATGCACCGGACGACGGCGCCCTGGTCCGCGGGCGGGCGCTGGCCGGTGCGGACGCAGTGCTCGGCGATCCGGGCCGGCAGGTCGCCGGGGGCGAGGAACGCGGGGTCGTCGGGGTCGACCAGCGCGGCGAACGGGCGGGCGGCGGCGGCCCGTTCGAGCAGCTCGGGCAGCTGGTGGCGCTCGCCGCGGGCGCGCCAGGTGCGCTGGCTCTCGCTCAGCAGCCACAGGCCCATCACGTTGCGCAGGTAGCGGATGGTGCCGTCGATGCCGAGTTCGTTGGTGAAGTTGGCGGCGCGCGAGGCCTCGGTGAGGACCGGCGCGTCGAGTTCGAGGCCGGCCAGCGACCAGGTGCCGCACGAGATGTACGCGAAGTCGGCGCCGGCGGCGGGGACGGCGGCGACGGCGGACGCGGTGTCGTGCGAGGCGACCGCGACGACGGGGGTGTCCGGGCGCAGGCCGGTGGCGGCGGCGACGTGCGGCAGCACGGTGCCCGCGTGGTCGCCGGGGCGGCGCAGCGCGGGCAGCAGCGAACGGTCGAGGCCGAGGGCGGCGAGCACGAGCGTGGACCAGTGGCCGGTGCGGGCGTCGTAGAGGCCGGTGGTGGAGGCGTTGGTCGCCTCGGCGCCGATGCTGCCGGTGAGCCAGTGGGTGATCAGGTCGGGCACGAGCAGCAGGGTGCGGGCACGCTCCAGGCGCTTCTCGGCGGCGAGTTGGAAGACCGTGTTGAACGGCAGGTGCTGGAGGCCGGTGATCCGGTAGAGGTCGTGGGCGGGGAGGCGGCGCCAGACGTCCTCGACGGCGGCGGCGCCGCGCGGGTCGCGGTAGTGGAAGGGGTTGCCGAGCAGCGCGCCGTCGGCGTCCAGCAGCCCGTAGTCGACGGCCCAGCCGTCGATGCCGACGGAGGCGACGCCTCCGCGCGCGGCGGCCTCGCGCAGGCCGTCGAGGACGCCCTGGTACAGGCCCAGCGCGTTCCAGTGCAGCCCGTCGGGGAGTTGGGCGGGGACGTTGTCGAAGCGGTGGGTCTCGGTGAGCTCGAGGCGGTCGGGGCCGACCAGGCCGACGACCACCCGTCCGCTGGTGGCGCCGAGGTCCGCCGCGGCGAAGGCGGTCGGGGTGCGGGGGGTGTGCGAGGTATGGGGGTTCACGGCGGTGTCCTCGGTGGGGGCGGGGGCTGCCGGTGGGGTGCGGGGGCTGCTGGCGGGGCCTGGCTGCCGGAGGGGTGCGGGTTCAGCGCAGGAAGGCCCCGGCGACGCCGGCGTCGACGGGGATGTGGAGGCCGGTGGTGTGGGTGAGGTCGCCGCCGGTGAGGGCGAAGACGGCGGCGGCGACGTGCTCGGGCAGGACCTCGCGCTTGAGCAGGGTGCGCTGGGCGTAGAACTCGCCGAGCTTCGCCTCCTCGATGCCGTACGTGGCGGCGCGCTGGGCACCCCAACCGCCGGCGAAGATGCCCGAGCCGCGCACCACGCCGTCCGGGTTCACCCCGTTGACGCGAATCTCGTGCTCGCCCAACTCGACCGCGAGCAGCCGGACTTGATGGGCCTGGTCGGCCTTGGCCGCGGAGTAGGCGAGGTTGTTCGGCCCGGCCAGGACGGCGTTCTTGGAGGCGATGTAGACGAGGTCGCCGCCCAGCCCCTGCCGGATCATGGTGCGGGCGGCCTCGCGGGAGACCAGGAAGGAACCGCGGGCCATGATGGCGTGCTGCCGGTCCCAGTCCGCGGCGGTGGTCTCCAGCAGCGGCTTGGAGATGGAGATGCCCGCGTTGTTCACCACCAGGTCGACGCCGCCGAAGGCGAGGGCCGCGGCGGCGAAGGCCGCCGCGATCTGCGGTTCGGAGGTGACGTCGACGGTCACCGCCACGGCCCGGTCCGGGCCGCCGAGTTCGTCGGCGACGGCCTGCGCGGTGGCGGAGTTGACGTCGGCGACGACGACGCAGGCCCCCTCGGCGGCCAGCCGGTGCGCGATGGCCCGGCCGATGCCGGAGCCGGCGCCGGTGACCAGGGCGACCCGGGCGGCCAGCGGCCTGGGCGCGGGCATCCGCCGCAGCTTCGCCTCCTCCAACGCCCAGTACTCGATCCGGAACTTCTCGCGCTCCTCGATCGGGGCATAGGTCGAGACGGCCTCGGCGCCGCGCATCACGTTGATCGCATTGAGGTAGAACTCGCCGGCGACCCGGGCGGTCTGCTTGTCCCGCCCGAAGGAGAACATGCCCACGCCCGGGACCAGCACGATCGCCGGGTCGGCCCCGCGCATCGCGGGGGAGTCGGCGGTGGCGTGCCGGTGGTAGTAGGCGGCGTACCCGGTGCGGTAGTCGGCGTGCAGCTCCCGCAGGCGGGCTTCGACCTGCTCCAGCGGCGCGTCGGCGGGCAGGTCGAGGACCAGCGGGGCGACCTTGGTGCGCAGGAAGTGGTCGGGGCAGGAGGTGCCGAGGGCGGCCAGGCGCGGGTGCTCGGCGCGGGCGAGGAAGTCCAACACCGGTGCGGCGTCGGTGAAATGGCCGACCTGCGGGTGGTCGGTCGAGGCCAGGCCGCGGATCAGCGGGGCGAGCGCGGCGGCCCGCTCCCGGCGCTCCGCCTCCGGAAGCGCGCCGTAGCCCGCCAGCTCAGGGCCGAACGGCTCGGCCTTGCCGCGCGCGGCGAGGAAGGCCTCGGCGGTGCGGATGACGTACAGCGCGTTGGCCTCGCACTCCTCGCTGCTCGCGCCCCAGGCGGTGATGCCGTGGCCGCCCAGGACGCAGCCGACCGCCCGCGGGTTGGCGCGCTTGATCTCGGCGATGTCCAGGCCGAGTTGGAAGCCGGGGCGACGCCAGGGCACCCACACCACGCGGTCGCCGAAGCACTCGGCGGTGAGCTTCTCGCCGTCGGCGGCGGTGGCCAGCGCGATGCCGGAGTCGGGGTGCAGGTGGTCCACGTGCGCGGCGTCGACCAGGCCGTGCATCGCGGTGTCGATGGACGGCGCGGCGCCGCCCGCGCCGTGCAGGCAGTAGTCGAACGCGGCGACCATCTCGTCCTCGCGCTCCACGCCCGGGTAGCTCCCCGCGAGAGCGCGCAGCCGGTCCAGCCGCAGCACGGCCAGGCCCGGCCCGGTGAGGGTGCCGAGGTCGCCGCCGGAGCCCTTCACCCACATCAGCTCGACGTCCTGCCCGGTGACCGGGTCGGTCGCGGTCCCCTTGGCGGAGGTGTTGCCGCCGGCGTAGTTGGTGTTGCGCGGATCCGATCCGAGCCGGTGGGAACGGGCGAGGAGGGCGGCGACGGCGGGGTGCTGGGCCATGGCGGGAGCAGCTTCCTTTGTCTGGTGGCGGTGGCGCTCTGGGGGATTCCAGCGGTGTGCGAGGGGCGGCGGTCAGGCGCCCCAGCCGGCCTGCTCCCCGCCGACGCGCTCGGCGACGACCTTCTCCGCCCAGCCCGTGGCCCGGTACGCCGCGAGCGGGTTCGGGTCGAGCCCGGCCTCCGCGCGGACCTCGGCCAGCAGCGGACGGACGTCGGTGGCGTAGGCGTCCATCAGCACCTCGTTGGCGGCGAGCACGTCGCCCGCCCGCTGAGCCTCCGTCAGGGCGGCGGTGTCGACCAGCAGGGCCTTGGCGGTGGCCTCCTGAACGTTCATCACCGAGCGGATGATCGCCGGGATCTTCGCCTCGATGTTGTGGCACTGGTCGAGCATGAACGCGACGCCGGTCTCCGCGGCCAGGCCGCCGTTGGCGACCACCTCGCGCAGGATGCGGAACAGCTGGAACGGATCGGCGGCGCCGACCATCAGGTCGTCGTCCGCGTAGAAGCGGGAGTTGAAGTCGAAGCCGCCGAGCTTCCCCTCGCGGAGCAGGAACGCGACGATGAACTCGATGTTGGTGCCGGGCGCGTGGTGGCCGGTGTCGACGACCACCGTGGCCCTGGGCCCGAGCCGCAGGCAGTGCGCGTACGCGGTGCCCCAGTCCGGGACGTCCATGGTGTAGAAGGCGGGCTCGAAGAGCTTGTACTCCAGCAGGATCCGCTGGTCGTCGCCGAGCCGCCGGTAGACCTCCGCCAGGGCGTCGGCGAGGCGCTGCTGGCGCGCCGAGATGTCGTCCTGGCCCGGGTAGTTGGTGCCGTCGGAGAACCACAGCTTGAGGTCGCGCGAGCCGGTGGCGTCCATGATGTCGACGCACTCCAGCAGGTGGTCGACGGCCTTGCGGCGCACCCGCGGATCCGGGTTGGTGACCGAGCCGAGCTTGTAGTCGTCGTCCTGGAAGACGTTCGAGTTGATCGCACCGATCTCCAGCCCGAGCGCGCGGGCGTGGTCGGACAGGGCGCCGTAGTCGTCCACCCGGTCCCACGGGATGTGCAGCGACACCTTCGGGGCGACGCCGGTCGCCGCGTGCACCTGGGCGGCGTCCGCGAGCTTCTCGAACGGGTCGCGCGGCACGCCGGGCTGGGCGAAGACCTTGAAGCGGGTGCCCGAGTTCCCGTAGCCCCACGACGGGGTCTCGATGCGCTGCGCCCGCAGGGCGTCCTTCACGGCGGATCGATCGGTCACCGGAGCACCTCCCACGATGTGAATCGTTTCAACCCGACGGTAGGTGCGCCGGTCGGAAGGCGTCAAGGTGTCGGTGCAAGGGCGTGGCGGGCTGGCGTAGCCTGAGCCGTGAGCGACCACAGAGGTCGGTGAAACTTTTCAACCCGGACTTCAACCTGGTGGACTTCAACCCGGGCTTCAACCCGGACTTCGACCGGGACTTCAACCGGGACTTCAATCGGGACGGGGTGACGGCTTCGGACATGGGCGGCGCGGCGGGAATCAAGGACGTGGCGCGGGCGGCCGGCGTGTCGGTGGGCACCGTCTCCAACGTGATCAACCGGCCGGAGCTGGTCGGCGAGGAGACCCGGGCCAGGGTCCGGGCCGCGATCGACCTGCTCGGCTACGTGCGCAGCGAGTCGGCGCGGCAGCTGCGCTCCGGCAGCAGCCGGATCATCGGCCTGCTGGTGCTCGACCTGGGCAACCCGTTCTTCGTCTCGGTGGCGCGCGGCGCGGAGAGCGCGGCGCGGGCGGAGGGCCTGCGCGTCATGGTCTGCAACAGCGCGCAGCGGCTCGCCGACGAGGCCGACTACCTCGCGCTGTTCGCGGAGCAACGGGTGCGCGGCGTGCTGCTCACGCCCGCCGACACGGCGGGCTCGGGGGCGGCGGCGCTGCGCCGCGGCGGCGTGCCCTTCGTGCTGGTGGACCGGCTGGCGCAGGGCGTGGAGGCGTGCTCGGTCTCGGTGGACGACGTCCGGGGCGGCTCGCTCGCCGTCGCCCACTTGCTGACGGGCGGTCACCGGCGGATCGCGTTCGCGGGCGGCCACCACCCGCTGCAACAGGTCGCCGACCGGCGCAGCGGCGCGCGGGCCGCGCTGGCCGGGAGCGGCGCCGAGCTGGCGGACCTGGAGGTGGACGGGCTGGACGTGGCGGCGGGCCGCGACGCGGGCGCCCGGCTGCTCGGGATGCAGCCCCGGCCGACCGCGGTGTTCTGCGCGAACGACCTGCTGGCCCTCGGGATGCTGCAGGCGGCGTTCGCCGCGGGCCTGCGGGTGCCGGAGGACCTCGCGATCGTCGGCTACGACGACATCGAGTTCGCCGCGGCCGCCGCCGTCCCCCTGACCTCGGTCCGCCAGCCCGCCGAGGCGATGGGCCGCACCGCCGTCGAGATGCTCGCACAGGAGACCGGCCCGAACGCCGCGGCCCACCGCCACCGCCAGGTGGTCTTCGAACCCGAGCTGGTGGTACGACGCTCGACCCTGCGCGTGTCGGCAACGCCGGCGCAATGAGTTGCTTCTCGAATAATTCGGGTGGTATTCGCCGATTTTCCATCCATCGGGATATTCTTCACCGACATTGCTCTCTTGACAGGGCATTGTGGCGGTGTCACGCTGACTGCGCCTTGTTCGCTGTCATCAATCAGGGGGAAATCATGCGGAAGAAGGTGCTGGCTCGCGTTGCCGCGCTGCTCGCAGTGCCGGCGATAGTCATGGGTATTTCCGAACCGGCAAACGCATTCGGCGGGAACAGCCTGCAGCAGTTCGCATCGCAGAACTGCATGGACTCCGGGTCGCCGGGTCTGCACATGCAGGCCTGCAACAGCGGTTCGTACCAGGTGTGGAACGTCGAGACGTACGGGAACGGTGCCTGGCAGTTCTGGAGCGGTGCATATTCCAACCAGTGTCTCGACAGCCCCAAGGCGGGAAGTCTCCGACTGTTCCCGTGCAACAACGGAAGCTACCAGCAATGGATGCCGCAGGCCATCAACGGCGGCGCCCACGGCACCAGCTATCGGCAGCTCAAGAACGTCGCCACCGGCCAATGCCTCGACGGCAACGGAAAGTCCCTCTACGTGCAGGACTGCAACTCGGGCCTCTACCAGCTGTGGGGGCGATACTAAAGCTTGTTGCAGAATCCGGTGAGCGGATAGGCCGAGGTGTGCTCTGACCTGATGTTTCATGCCGTTCGGGCGAGGTTGTGGATGTGGGCGACGGCCTGCACCGCGTGATGCAGGCTGTCGCCTTTCTGTCGGCAGTCGCGGAGGATCTTGTAGTTCTTCATGCGTGCGAACGTGCGCTCGACGTGGGCGCGGACCCGTGGGTGTTCGGCGTTGTCCTCCTCCTGGACCCGCAGCACCCGCGATGACCACAGCCTTCTCCGACGTCTTCCAGCACGCCGCCGAGTACCACGCGGCTTGGGGCGTACAGCAGTTGGAAATGATAGGCCAGGCCTTCCCGGGTGGGCCGTGTACGGCGGATCCGGACCGGTGCCGTTACGAGTCCGGCCGGCGAAGCCTTCGGGTGGGGCTGCTGGGCAGCTACGACCTTGCCGAGCAGACCTGGATGTGGGGGGCTGGGCCAATCCGGGGGCTGCGCGGCAGTGAAGTGGCCGCCGCGGGCGCGCGAATCCCCGAGTTCGGCCGCCGTCACGGCATCGTGGAACTGCAGGAGGAGGGCGTGGCACTGGCCGGCTTCGCAGATCCACGCCGGGCCGCAGAGTCTTTGGCTTTCCTCGGCATGGCGGCGCTCGGCGCGCCGGGCTACATCGGCCAGGAGGCCGGTCCGGAGACCCGGGTCTACTTCGTGCCGCAGGATCCGCAACTCCAGCCCGCGCGGCTCGACCCGGTCGCCATGCCGCGCCGTCTGCTCACGGGCGCAGGGCCTTTCGCCCGCTCACCGTGGCTGGTGGTCAACGGCTGGTTCGCCCTGCACGGCGTCCCGGTCCAGGAGGCCACCGACCAGATCACCGCGGCTCTGCCCGGGGGCGCCGCCGTGATCTCCTTCGACGCCGCCGGCCGCATCTCGGGCATCAACGCCGGACCGGTTTCCGCCTGGTACCCCACCGTAGATCTTGATCTTCACGGCTGGGCAGCGGCTTGCTGCGGCAATGACACTGCCGTGCGCCGGCTTGGTGCGAGCGTCGCCAATGCGACCGGCGGGTGGCGGATCTGATTGCCGGTCAAGGGGATCAGGTCGTTCGGGGTGGGTCGGTCGCACCCGGTCCGGCGGGGTTCCAGGGCGGTGGGACCCTCGGAGGTCTCCGGTCGCGGTTGCTTGGACGCCACCGGAGCCAGTAGTCGAGCCCCTCGACCCGGTAGCGGGCCCCGGCGTCGAACCGCACCTCGGCCAGCAGTCGCTTCGCGCCGTCCGGGGCCTGACGGTGCGGCGCCAGCAGCCGGGCCAGCTCGTCGTAGCGGTCATCGATCCCGCCGCGGCCCGGGTGGGTCTCCGGCCCCACAGTCCCCGCCTCACGGTGCTCGTGCCACGTGGCGAAGATCGCCCACTGCTCGCGCTCCAGCTCCACCGCAGTGTCGCTCGCGGGCCAGACGCTGTACTCGTCGGCCTCGTCGGCGTCATCCCAGTCGTAGCCCTGGAAGTAGTGAGGCTTGCCGTCGACATCGGCGAGGCCGGCGCGCGGCCCGCCGTACCACTCCAGTTCGGAGTGCACGCGCTCGAAGCCGTCCGCGATCAGTTGCGCTTCGTCCCAGGTCCCAGCCACACGGGGCAGGTTACCGACGAGCGGCATCGGCATCCATGATCACGATCTTCGGCTGGAGTACCAGCCCGTTGTCCCGGTTCTGTTCTCGCCGTTTCGCAGCCGTCCCGCAGCCGTATCGCGCCAAGCCGAAGGCCCCCTTCGCGCCAAGCCGATGGCCCTGTCGCAGCCGGGACGGTGGCCCCGGCGTTCACACGGGAGTCGGTCGCTGGGAGCGCGGGGTGGCGCGGGCGCCGAGGAGGGCGCCGGTGAGGGTGAGCCAGGCGGTGGCGAGGAGCCAGCCGGCGAGGACGTCCAGGGGCCAGTGGACACCGAGGTAGATCCGGCTGAGGCCGACCGCGGCGGTGAAGGCGGCGGCGAGGGCGGCGGTGGTGCGGGGCGGGACGCGGTAGGCGCGGGTCGCGGCGAAGGCGAGCAGGCCCGCGGCGAGGGCCGAGGTGAAGGCGTGGCCGGACGGGAACGCGAAGCCGGAGGCGGAGGTCGCCCAGTCGGAGACGGGTGGGCGGGGCCGGCCGAAGGAGTGCATCAGCGCCAGCCGGGCCAGCTGGCCGGTGGCCAGGCACACCGCCGGGCCCAGCAGGGCCGCCGCGGCGGTCCACACGGAGGTGTGCCGGCGGGCGGCGGCCAGGGCGACGCCCGCGGTCAGCGCGAGGAGGTACGGGAAGACCCCGGTGCCGAGCGCGGTGACGATCTTCGCCACGGTCTCGGCCGCCGCCGGGCGGTGCGCCACGCACCAGTCGACGGCGGCCTGCTCGAACCCGAACGGCGCCCAGCCGTGCGCCGCGACCGCGACGGCGAGCAGCCCGAACGCCGCGGGGGACGCGGCGAGGACGGCTGCCCACGGTTGACGGATCGTCATGCCGCGCATGGTAGGGCGCTCGCTCATCGCGGCGTCAGCCGGCCTTGGCGTGACGGCGGGAGCGCAGGACCTCCAGGACGAGGGGCAGCAGCGAGACCACGACGACGACCGCGACGATGGGCAGCAGGTAGTGGTCGACGTTGGGGATCGAGGACCCGAGCGCGTACCCGGCCATGACCAGGCCGACCGTCCAGATGAGTTCGACACCGCCGAGCGTGACGGTGGCGGCGGTGTCCAGGCCCTCGAAGACCAGGTCGGTGCGCTCGTACCCGCCCGCGTGGGCCGGCAGGTC
>NZ_JBFAQR010000030.1:0-83357 GCF_040678815.1 Kitasatospora sp. NPDC049285
AGGGGCGGGGGCAAAGGTGTTCGCTCCTCCTACCGGGCCGCGGCCCGGGGTCAGCGCTGCTCCTCGGCGAGCTGGTGCTCGACGACGCAGTCGGGGCCGGGGTAGACGAGGCTGCTGTGCCCGTCCTCGAACTGGACGAGGTACGGGGGTTCGCCGTTGCTGCCGCGAACCTCGACGATCTCGCCCTTGCGGTCGATCATGCCGACCGACCTGCTGTACATGTGGACGTGGTCACCCACTGTGGCTTGCATGTCTGCTCCTGCGGGACGGCGGACCGGTGGGACGGGGGAGAACCCTTGTTTCCACTGTGCGGCGGCCGTCCGGGCGGTGCAATGGCGGAACCGGACGCCCGGCGGCGCGCTGCGGGTCCGGCGCCCGGCCGGGCTCGGTGCCCGGACGGGGCTCAGCCGGCGGCGGGCGGGTCGGCGAGGTAGTGGCGCACCAGGCGCTTGCACTCGGCGATCAGCGCGGGGTCGCCGTCGGGGGCGATCCGGAAGGCCAGCTTGAGGACGGCGTCGGCGCACTCCATCGCGACCCGCAGGGCCAGCGCGTAGCCGGGGGCGGCGAACAGCTCGCCGCCGATGGCGCGCAGCCGGACGGCGACGGCGGCGTTGTTGTCGAGTTCGGCGTCGAGCAGGTGGAGGTCGTCGCTGACCTCGGCGGGGGTGGCGTCGACCAGGCCGAAGTCGAGGTGGCCGAAGCCGGGGACGGCGCGCTTCATCGCGACGAACTCCTCGACGGCGAGGTCGACGAAGTCCGGGACGTCCAGTGCCCGCGCCTGCTCGGCGCGGTGGGCGAGGCGGTCCAGGAAGCAGGCCAGGTTGCGTTCGGCGAGGGCGGCGAGCAGGCCCTCCTTGCCGGCGAAGAACTGGTAGAGCGTGCCGATCGGCACCTCGGCGCGGGCCGCGACCTCCTTGGTGGTCAGGCCGGTCGCGCCGACCTCGTCGAGCACTCCCGCGCAGGCGTCCAGCAGCCGTTCGTACCGCTCCTGGCTGCGCTGCTGCACCGGTCGGCGGCGCGCGCCGGCCGCCGGGGCGCGGGAGGCGGGGGCACTGGGGGCGGGCTGCGGGGTCATGGCGGATACTCTGCCGCATCGGCTCGGCGGGCGCCGAACGACCCCCGCGAGGCGTCCGGTCGGCGGCGCGGGCGGGGCGGTCCCGGTCACCGGAACCGCCCCGCCCGGGTCAGTGGGTCACTGGTCCCAGACCTGGAACTCGGAGAGCTGGCCGGCCGGCCAGCCGGTGTTGGCGGTGACCGCGACCCGCACGTACCGGGCCGAGGCGGCGGGGAAGGAGACGGTGACGGTGTTGCCGGACGCCGGGTCGAAGACGTAGGCCGCCGAAGCCTTCAGGGTGGTGAAGGCGCTGCCGTCGGTGGAGCCGAGCAGGGCGAGGGTCTGGGTGCGGGCGCCCCAGCCGGCGGGCAGCTGCAGCACCACCCGGCTCGCCTGCCGGGCCGAGCCCAGGTCGACCTGCACCCACTGCGGGAGGGCGTTGTTGGCGCTCTCCCAGTAGCTGCCCTGGTTGCCGTCGGTGGTGTTCGCGGAGGCGTAGACGTCGGTGTGCGAGGACTCGGCGGTGGGCCGGCCGGCCGCGAGGTTGGTCGGCGGGGGCGGGGTGCCGCCGCCGGAGGCGGTGAACTGGAGGCTGTTGAGGTTCCAGCCGCCGTTGTCCTGGGCGAGGGTCAGCACCTGGCGGCCGGCGGGCAGGGTGACCTGCGCGGTGGCGTTGCCCCAGGTCTGCCAGCCGCCGGTGGCGGCCAGGGCGACGGAGCCGCTGAGGTTGGCGCCGGCGGCGTCCGCGAGGTGCAGCGCGCCGGTGACGGCGGCGGGGGCCGCGTACCGGAGGGTGACCGTGTACGTCCCGGCGGTGGCGACGTCGACGGTGTACCGCTGCCACTGGCCGTTCGACGTCCAGCCGAGGTTGTAGCCGCCGCCGGTGTCGGAGGTGGCCTCCAGGTCGACGCCGTCGGCGCGGTAGCCGTTGCCGGTGCCGTTGACCGAGTTGACGAAGTAGCCGACGCCGGGGCCGCCGGTGTCGTAGTTCTCGGCCTGCACCGGGCCGGGCAGAGCGGCGGGCGTCCCGCCGTACGGGGCCTCGGGGTTGGGGCCGCCGCCGTTCCAGCTGTTGCCGCTGCCGGAGACGGTGAAGGCGGCCGAGTTGTTCAGGAAGGCGGACGCGCCGACGGCGAGGCCGGTGACGGTGTTCGCGGTGAGGGTGGCCGAGCCGTTGGGCGCCGGGTAGAAGGGCGGCGCGACGACGAAGCCGTTGCGGCCCGGCGAGGTGACGGTGTTGCCCTGCAGCAGCGTGTTCGTGGAGGCGGACAGGCCCACCCCGTCGTACAGCGAGTTCAGCACGGTGTTGTCGGTGACCGTCACGTGGTCGACCACGCCGACGTTCTGCCCGTCGCCGCCGTTGCCGACGTGCAGCGCCGGCTGGCCCTGGCTGTAGCCGTTGCCGCCGGAGCGGACCACGGTGTTGCCGCTGACGGTGGCGCCCAGCAGGTCGCTGCCGTTGACCCCGAACCGGCCCGCGCCGAGGCCGATGTAGCGGGCGGTGTCGGCGATGTAGTTGCCCTCCACGTCGTGGCCGCTGCCGCCGTAGATGCCGATGCCCTTGCCGCCCCACGGTGCGATGACCGTGTTGTGGGTCATCGTGATGTGCGACATGGCGGTGTAGTACGTCTTGTTGCCGCCCGAATCGGTGTTGTACGCCACGGAGTTGATGGCCATGCCGTCGTCGCCGGTGCCGCGCACGAAGTTGTTCGTCGCGGTGATGTCGTTGCCGGTGCCGTTGTTCAGCGACACGTTGTTGATGTTGATGCCGTCCGCCCACACCGCGGTGACCCGGGCGCCGCGGACCGCGCCGCCGGTGCCGGAGGCCCAGTAGCCGGACTCGACGTGCCGGCTCCAGATGTTGTCGGAGGACCAGTTGGTGCCGGTGGTGTCCATCGCGCCGCCGCCGCCGTCGACCATCTCGCGGCTGGTGGCGTCGGAGTCCAGCCGGAAGTCCCGGACGTGACAGGACGTCAGGTTGAACAGTGCGGCCAGCGGCGTGTTGTTGGGCAGCGGCACGTCGCGGTAGATCGTGCTGTACCACATGCCGGCGCCGGCGATCGTGATGCCCTGGGCGTTCAGGCCGGTGGTGCCCCGGAGGTAGAAGGTGCCGGCCGGGATCCACAGCGTCCGGCCCTGGGCCTGGGCCTGGTTGACGCAGTTCTGGATCGCCGCGGTGCTGTCGACCGCACCGGGGGCGGCCGAGCCGTTGGTCGGCGCGGTGGAGGCGACCGCGCCGCAGTCGGTGAGCGAGAGCGAACCGGCGGGCTGGGGGAGCGGAGCGGGCGGGTTCTCCGCGTCCAGGACGTCGATGTCGTAGAACGCGGCTGAGTTGGCGGCGTCCTTGCGCAGCTCGATGGTGCTGCCGGCGGCGATCGGCGCGCCGCTGACGAAGGTGTGCGACTCGTCGAAGAAGTCCCGCGGGTTGCCGTCGGCGGGGTTCTGGTCGCTGCCGTTGTAGTGGTTGCTGCCGCCCTCGTAGAACCAGCTCTGCTTGGAGTTGAGGTTCAGCGCCTGCCGGAACACCCCGTCCACGTACAGGTTCAGCGTGGCGGTGGTGCCGCCGCCGGTCGCGGAGTCCGGGATGCTCTCCCGGACGTTGATCGCGGTGAGCGGCCCGCCGGTTGTGTTGGTCCACCGCACGCCCTGGCCGGTCGCGGCGAGGTGCACGTACGCGTGGCCGGACGCCTCCAGCGCGGCGCTGGCGTACGGGGTGGTGGGCGCGGCGGTCAGGGCCACGGCGGTCGCGCCGCCGGTCAGGGTGCCCGCCTCGGCCTCGAACTCGGTGAACGGGAGGGTGGCTCCGGCGCCGGCCGGGGCGGCTGCCGTCGCGGTCGGGGCGAGCGCCGGAACCAGCGTGCCGCATGCGATCAAGGCGGTGACGACCAGTCCCGTCCAGGCCCGCGGGCCGGCGCTGGGTCGAAGTCTCATCGGATCCCTTCCTGGGCGTGCACGAGCCGCGGTCCGCGGAAGCGCGGAGCCGGGGGCGGAGCCGCAGCGAACGTAATGCCGTTGACATGAATCCGCAATGCTTTGCGCAGTGCATGAAAATCATCGACACGATCGCGCATGAGCGGTGCAGTCGAGAAGGGTGGGGGAGTTGACGGGGCGTCAGGGTGGCCGCGCGTCAGATGCCGGGGAGTTCGTCCTGGTCGATCCGGTAGACGAGCGGAGCGCGATCCGGGGCGCCGGCGCAGTGCTGGCCGAGCTTCTCCCAGCGGGACTCCGGGCGGCGTAGCGGGCGGTCGCAGCGCCGGCAGCGGACGACCGGGGCGGGGCGGCGTTCGACGGCGGTGCCGGGCAGGGGCGGCTCGGCGGCGTTCTGATCGTCACTCACCGTCCAAGTTGACCATCGCGGGCCGGCGCCCGCACCGCCGGGGTGATCTTCGGATGGTCGCGCCGCCGAACGCCGGTGCCTGCCGGCCCCCCCCCACCCGTCCGCCGGCACCACCTGACGCCGCGTCAACACCCCGAAGGACTCCGGATGGGCACCCCGACCGGCCTGGTCCGCGCACTCGCCGCACTGGCACTCACCCTGCCCGCCCTCGCCGCCGCCGTCCTGGCCGCCCCCACCCCCGCCGCCGCCCTCGACAACGGCCTGGCGCTCACCCCGCCGATGGGCTGGAACTCCTGGAACACCTTCGGCCCGAACATCACCCTGCAGCAGGTCGTCCGGACCATCGACCACAAGGCCGCCAACGGCCTGGTCGCGGCCGGCTACGACACCGTGACCGTCGACGACGGCTGGTCGCTGTGGCACCGCGACGGCCAGAGCAGCGACATCGTCCGCACCCCGGAAGGGGCGATGCAGCTCTACGACGACCACGGCAACCCCGTCAGCGGCACCGACGGCACCGGCAACGACCCCACCTCCGGACACCTCCTGCCGCGCCCACCCAGCAGCACAGCGTCCTCGCCGCCGGCACCAACCCCGGCGACCCCGCCTACCTGCTCGACGTCGCCCCCGGCAACCCCTGGCAGGAATGGCGGATCACCCAGGACCCGGCCACCCGCCCTGTCACCATCCGCAACGCCGCCACCGGACTGCTGCTCACCGCCGCCAACGCGGCCGGTGCGCCCGTACAGGCCGATCCCGCGGACGTCGCCAAGATCCAGCCGTGGAACGTGGGCTGACGGTCCGTCGGCTCGGCCGGCAGCCGTCGGGCGGCTCTTCGGGTGACCGCCGTCGGCGGGTGGCGGTCACCCCGGGCCGGGCCGCGGGCCCGGCGGGACTACACTTGCCCCGGTCGTGACGCCTCGGCGCGACCGGAGAAAGAGGAGGTGGGAGCGGTGGAGTGCAGTAGTCCGGGCCGAAGTCGGCCCCGCTCCGGGATGTTCTCACCCGCTCCGGGCCCCCGGTACCGGTAGCCCCGCACCCCCGCCCGCCGAACGGGCAGCGGTACGCGTGCTCCGCTCCTCGGGCGCCCCGCCGTCCCGTCTCCGAACCCCGCGCCCCACGCGCGGGAGGGCGCGGCGGACCCTGACCCGTGGAGGTTCCCGCCATGTCCGACTGGCGAGTGCGCGCCGTGCGCGCCAGCAAGCGTCCGTTCACCCGGCCCGCCCGCGCCGAGGGCCACGCCGACGCGCCCGAGCACTCGCTCGACCCGCGGCCCGAACCCAAGCCCGACCCCACCCGCGTCTCGCTGGAGCGCTCCGTCGTCGACGCCGGCGTCTACCGCGGCGGCCACCGGATAGAGACCCCCTCCAGCCTCGCCGAGATCTACCGCGAGCTGCCCGGCAAGCCCGGCACGATGGCCTGGATCGGCCTCTACCGCCCCGCCGAGGCCCAGCTGCTGGAAGCCGCCGAACGCTTCGACCTGCACGAACTCGCCGTCGAGGACGCCATCGTCGCCCACCAGCGCCCCAAGCTGGAACGCTACGGCGACACCCTCTTCGTGGTGCTGCGCGCCGCCCGCTACCTCGACGACGTCGAGGAGGTCGACTTCGGCGAGATCCACCTCTTCGTCGGCCCCGACTTCGTCCTGACGGTCCGTCACTCCCAGTCGCCCGACCTCTCGATGGTCCGCGGCCGCCTCGAGTCCGACCCCGACCTCCTCGCCCTCGGCCCCGAAGCCGTCCTCTACGCCGTCCTGGACGCCGTCGTCGACGGCTACGCCCCCGTGATCGCCGGGCTCCAGCACGACATCGACGAGATCGAGACCGAGGTCTTCGGCGGCGACCCCAAGGTCTCCCGCCGCATCTACGAACTCTCCCGCGAGGTCATCGAACTCCAGCGCGCCACGGGCCCCCTGCTGGAGATCATGCGCAGCCTGGAAGCCGGCTTCCAGAAGTACGGCACCGACGAGGAACTCCAGCGCTACCTGCGCGACGTCGCCGACCACGCCACCTACACGGCCGAACGCGTCGACGGCTTCCGCCAGATGCTCCAGAACATCCTCACCGTCAACGCCACCCTGGTCTCGCAGGCGCAGAACGAGGAGATGAAGCAACTCGCCGAGGCCGGCCACGCCCAGAACGACGAGATCAAGAAGATCTCCTCCTGGGCCGCCATCCTCTTCGCCCCCACCCTGATCGGCACCGTCTACGGCATGAACTTCGACGACATGCCGGAACTCCACTGGGCCTTCGGCTACCCCTTCGCCATCGGCCTGATGGGCGTGGTCTGCGCCAGCCTGTACCTGATCTTCAAGAAGCGCGACTGGCTCTGAGCTCGCTGTTCGACCTCAACCCCGCGAACAGGCGGTGTCCGTGTCCCGCCGTAGGGTGCGGGCATGACTGAGACCTTCGACATTCACACCCGGCTGTCCGAGGCGTTGCACGACCGTACAAGAGCCTGGCGATTCGTCGCCGACTTCGCGGCCTACTGGCAGCAACCGGTCCAGCCGGGCGACGGCTGGAGCAGCGTCGAGATCGAGGCGGCCGAGCGACGTCTGGGCCTGGTCCTACCAGCAGCGCTTCGTGAGGCCTACCTGCTCCTCGGGCGGCGGAGCGACCTCACCAGCAATCACGACAGGCTGCTCAAGCCTGACGAGTTGTATGTGGCCGACGGCGCGCTCGTGTACCGGGTGGAGAACCAGGGCGCTGCCTCCTGGGGCGTCCTGCTGAAGGACCTGGACCGGGACGACCCCGGCACAGTGATGCGTGCGGATCTCGCCGACAGGACGCAGGAGCGATGGGAGGCCTGGGAGCCGAGTCTGACGGTCGCCTGCATCGAGATGGTCATGTCCGAGGTGGTCCTGTTCGGGGACGGGCTCACCGACTTCCTGGAGGCGGACGCCGAGGAGGTCGGACTGGGACGGTTCTTTCAGGAGCTTCCACGTGTGGGACGCGGGATGCGCTGGTTCGCGGGTGATGATGTCCTGCTCCGTGAACTCGACGGCTTCTGCCTGAATGTCCGGGCCCGTACGGAAGAGGCCCTGGAACAGCTGCGGGACTCGGTGCCGGGAGACTTGCTGGAGGGCTGAGCACACGAATTCCTCGGACAGCGGAGGACGGGCTCGGGGCTCCCGCCAAGATCCTCGGCCGCGATGTGGAGATCGTCCGCAAGGACCGTGGCCCGCGTGGCTTCCGGGCCCAGCCCAAGCGGTGGGTGGTGGAGTGCAACTCCCTCACGTGTCGTACGAGCCGTCCCACGGTGCGCTGAACCCGAGCCCGGTCGGGTGGAACTCGGCCCAGTCGAAGCGTTCCTCTCCCGTTGGATACTCGCCGTGGCACTCACGGACCAGGCCGAACAGTGTGCCGTCGACCTCCACGGAGAACGGGGCGACGGCGATGTCGGTGAAGCGGCGACCGGGCAGCGAGTCCAACCATTTTGTCAGGAGTTGCTGCGCGGCTTCCACCGTCGGGGCCTTCGCCGGCCCGTCGGGGGTCGTTCCCGCTGTCCTGATACGGGAGTTCAGGTGCTGACCGGCGGCATCGAACTCGTGCAGGACGGAGTACCACCGTCGCACCACCCGGCCGTCGTCGTCGCGGCCTACGAAGACCCCGCTGACGTGGGCGAAGAACTGGCCGCCATCCCACCGTCCGATGGTGGGTGTCCGGTAGTCCGGCTCGTGCCGAATGGGAACCAGGTCAGGCACAGTCACGGCCGTAGCCTACGTTCCGACCACGACAGGCGGGTGCACGGGCAGCCTGGCTCGCCGCAGGTGGCCGAGCGCGCAGGATCGGCTATCGACGGCTCAGGCGGTTCGGTCGGGGACGTATTGGACGTGGAGGACACCCGGTGCGTTTCGCTGTGGTGGGTGGGGGAAACAGCGCGGGCCGGTGGTGAGTTCGGTGCAGGCGTGGGTGCCGTGGGACGGGGTGCGGTGGTGGCGGTGGTGTTCGGCGGGGGCGTCGGCGAGGAGGGTGGCCAGGGCGGAGCCGGTGTCGCGGAAGGCGGTGGCGCTGCCGGTGACGAAGAGGGTGTGGGCGGCGAGGTCGAAGGCGAGGTGGTCGCGGAAGTCGTGGTGGTGGCGGCGTTCGTGGGCGTTCGGGCCGGTGCGGAAGTCGTGGTCGGGGGTGCCGGTGGTGTGCGGGCGGCCGGGGCCGAGTCGGGCGCGCAGGGCCTTCCAGTCGGCGGGGCGGAACTGGAGGCTGTGGTGGGCGAGGACCAGGTCGAGGGTGTCCGGGGCGGGGGCGGTGCGCAGCGGGAGGTGGATGAGGGAGTGCGGCGAGCGGGCGGCCAGGGACCACAGGGCGACCAGGCGGGCCGTGCCCTCGCGGTCGGCGTACAGCGACAGCCAGTGGTGGTCGTCGTGCAGGGTGAGGCGGCCCGGGGCGGTGGCGGACCGCAGGACGCGGTAGGCGGTGGCGCCGAGGCGGGGCTGATGGAGTGTCACCTGCTGCTGCATGGGCGGGTGTTCAGCCCCGGCGGGGGCGGGCGACCGACAGGAGGTAGTCGGCGAACTCGTCGAGGGCGGCGTAGGCGAGGGTGTCGTCGCGGTCGATCAGCCAGGTGAGGGTGAGGCCGTCGAGGACGCCCAGGCCGTAGCGGGCGAGGACGGGCAGCGGCACGGTCCAGTCGATGTCGGCGAGGTGGGAGAGGGTCTGCAGGGTGGTGTGGACCGAGGCGAGGTACTGCCGGTACTGGCGGCGGGCGAGTTCGGCGAGGCCGGGTTGGCGCAGCGCGTACTGGGTGAGCTCGTAGGTCAGCAGGTGCTCGTCGGGGTGACGGCGGATCAGTTCCCAGTAGGTGTGCAGGCCGGTGCGGATGGCCTCGGCGGGCGGGGCGTCGCGCAGGCCGGCGGTGGCGGGGGTCAGCGAGCGGGCCATGATCCGTTCGATGACGCTCTGCAGCAGCTCCTCCTTGGAGCGGAAGCAGTAGTGGAAGGCGCCGAGCGGCAGGCCCGCCTCGGCGACCACGGCGCGGGTGGTGGCCTTGGCGACGCCCTCGCGGATCATCACCCGGATCGCCGCCTCGATCAGCTCCTCGCGGCGCTCGTCGGCCGAACGACGGCTCATGGCGGGCTCCAGCAGGTTGAGGGGCGAGGGACGGTCGTGCCCGGTCGCGGGAAGATCACGACCGGCGCCCGGCAGGTTACCCGAGCGCCGGGGGCCGACCGTAACGCCAGGCCGAGGGCGGACCGAGGGGATGGAGGGGCGAAGGGACGGAGGGACGAAGGGCGCGCTCGGCGGAGGGCGAGCCCAGGGCCCGGCGGGTCGGCCGGCGGGGCGGGGCGCGGCGGGCGTGGGTCAGAGGAAGGCGAGGCCTTCGCCGCGGTAGGTGGGGACCTCGTCGACGATCCGGCCGCCGTCGACCAGGTGGAGGGAGTCGACGCGTTCGCACAGCTCGCCGGCCTTCGCGTGCCGGAACCAGACCCGGTCGCCGAGGCGCAGCCGGTCCGCGGCGTGGCCGGTGAGCGGGGTCTGCACCTCGCCCGCGCCCTCCTGGGCGATCAGCCGCAGGCCGGTCGGCCAGACGGGGGTGGGCAGGCGGTCGCGGCCGGCCGGGCCGGAGGCGGTCCAGCCGCCGCCGAGGACGGTGGCGATGCCGGGCGCGGGGCGGCGGGTAACGGTGAGGGCGAAGAACGCGGCCGGGCGGGGGGTGAAGACCCGGTAGTGGTCGAAGAGCGTGGGCGCGTAGACGCCGGAGCCGGCGGCCAGTTCGGTGACTGCGTGCTCCGCGGCGGTCTGCTCCAGGCTGCCGGTGCCGCCGCCGTTGACGAACTCCAGCGGCGCGACCCGTCGTACGGCCTGCACGGCGGCGGCCCGCCGGGCGGCGAGCTCGCGGGTGGAGAGCCGCTGCATCAGCCGGACCCCGGCGCGGTGCAGCGGGGCGCCGGGCGAGTTGTCGGCGAGTCCGGCGATCTGGCCCTCGTACGACATCACGCCGACCAGCTTCAGCCGCGGCCGATCGACGACCGCGCGGGCGAGGGCGGCGGCGGCCTCGGGGGAGTGCAGGGGGGAGCGGCGCATGCCGAGGTGGACCCGGCCGCCGAGCATGCGCAGCGAGGCGTCCAGGTCGAGGCAGACCCGGATCGGCGGGCCGTCCGGGCCGATCGCGGCGGTGATCAGGTCGAGGTGCTCGACGCTGTCGGCCATCACCGCGACCCGGGCGGCGGCCTGCTCGTCGGCGGCGAGTTCGCGCAGGGTCGCCAGGTCGGCGCACGGGTAGCCGACCAGGATGTCGCCGCGCTCCTCGTCCAGGGTGCGGGCCAGCCAGAGCGCCTCGGGCAGGGTGAAGGCGAGGACACCGTGGAAGCCGGGCACGCTCAGCGTCTGGTCGATCAGGGCGCGGCAGCGCAGCGACTTGCTGGCCAGCCGGATCGGCTTGCCCGCGGCGCGGCGGACCAGCTGGGCGGTGTTCTGGCGCAGCGCGCCGAGGTCGACGACGGCGAACGGCGGGCGCAGCTCGGCGGTCGCCCGGTGCAGGTGCTCGATGGTCACGGCGGTCCTCTCCTCGGCTCGGCGGGAGGTCGGCTCGGTGGGAGCCGGTGGGTCGTCACCTTGTCTTGGTCGGATGTCCAAGTCAAGTGTTCCGGACGGTTGACTTGGACGCTCGACCAAGTTCATTCTTCCGTCCATTCACCGAGCCGCCACGCGTCGCGCCGACAGATCATCGAGACACCGATCGAGTCGGCAGAGGCACCCATCGAGCGGGGCGCCGATTCACCGAACCAGGAGGACGCGGGCATGACAGAGGCATGGCGCAACTGGGCGGGTAACGAGCAGATCCGGCCGGCCCGGACCCTCGCCCCGCGCGACACCGCCGCGGTTGCCGAGGCCGTCACCGCCGCCGTCCGGGACGGCCACCGGGTGAAGGCGATCGGCTCCGGCCACTCCTTCAGCCCGGCCGCCCTCGCCCCCGGCGTCCAGCTGCGCCTGGACCACCTGGACGCGCTGATCGAGGTCGACGCGGCCACCGGCCTGGTCACCGTCGGCGCGGGCATGCCGCTGTGGAAGCTCAACCCGCTGCTCGCCGAGCACGGCCTGGCGATGGAGATCCTCGGCGACATCGACCGGCAGACCATCGCCGGCGCCATCTCCACCGGCACCCACGGCTCCAGCACCCGCTTCGGCGGCATCGCCACCCAGGTCCGGGCCCTCGAACTCGTGCTCGCCGACGGCACGGTGACGACCTGTTCGGCCACCGAACGCCCCGAGCTGTTCGCCGCCGCCCGGGTCGGCCTCGGCGCGCTCGGCGTGCTCACCCGGGTCACCCTGCAGTGCGTCCCGCGCTTCGCCCTGCACGCCCGCGACACCGCGGTGCCGGTCGCCGAGGTCCTCGAGAACGTGCAGCAACTCGCCGACGACAACGACCACTTCGAGTTCTTCTGGTTCCCCTACAGCGAGACCGCGCTGACCCGCCGGTTCACCCGGCTGCCCGGCACCGCCGAGCTGCACCCGATCGGCAACCTCTCCCGCCGGGTCGACGAGTTCGTGAGCGGGCCCGCGTACGAGGCGCTGTGCCGGGTCGGCACCCGGTTCCCCGGCACCGTCCGGCCGATCGCCAAGTTCGCAGCCAAGGCGATGTCCGCCCGGGAGTGGACCGACCTCTCGTACAAGATCTTCGCCTCGGCGCGCGACGTCCGGTTCGTGGAGGGCGAGTTCTGCATCCCCCGGGAGCACGCGGTCGAGGCCCTGCAGGAGATCCGGCAGTTCGTCGAGCGCACCGACGAGCCGGTGATCTTCCCGCTGGAGGTCCGGTTCGTCGCGCCCGACGACATCTGGCTCTCCACCGCGCACGGCCGGGAGAACTGCTACATCGCCTTCCACCAGTACCACCTGATGCCGTACCGCAAGTACTTCGACGCCTGCCAGCGGATCCTCGCCGGGTACGGCGGCCGCCCGCACTGGGGCAAGATGCACGACCTCGGCACCGCCGAACTGCGGCCCCGCTACCCGCACTTCGACGACTTCACCGCGCTGCGCGACACCCTCGACCCGACCGGCGTCTTCGCCAACGCCTACCTCGACCGGGTGCTCGGCCTCGCCCCGCAGGCGAAGGCGGTCGTCGCCTGACGGTCCGCCGACGGGCGGGCGAGGCAGGCGCGTCGGCGGACCGGGAGCACCGGGTCGTTCCCCCGATGGACCACGGGCCGACACCCGGAGCACACGGGCGGGCCGCAGACTTGGCCGGCCCGTGCTGCACGCCAACTCACTTGTCCGCGGGCATCCTTGACGAAGGGACACCTCGCGATGAGTGGAAAGGCCGTTCGGCTGGCGCTGGCCGTGGTGCTGGGCCTGGTCACCCCGCTGCTCGGCGGCGTGCCGGCCCAGGCGGACCCGGCCGGCGCGCCGACGTACCGGCTGCTGCCCGGTTTCGGGACCGACCTGACCGTGCCGGTGATGGACGCGCTGTCCGACGCCGTCACCATCAACGGCACCAAGGTGATCGCCTCCTACGGCTTCGGACCGACGCCGGTGAAGACCGAGGCCGACCCCGCCTGCACCTTCAACAACCGCCCGGTGAACTCGAAGACCGGCGTGCAGAACATGCAGTACCTGCAGAACGTCCCGCCCCAGGACCAGTGCGCGCAGTTCGCCCGCGCGCTGTTCCCCGGGCCGCAGTCCACCCCGGACTTCGGGACGCCGGCCGTGGCGTACGTGCCGTTCGCGATCGACGCCGAGACCGTGGCGCTGGCCCCGAACAGCGCCCTGCCGCGCAACCTGTCGCTGGCGCTGCTGCGGGCGATCTACACCTGCGACCCCTCCGTGATCGGCGACGGGCCGAACTACGCGATCCAGCCGCTGCTGCTACCTGCCCGCCTACGACTGCGGCGACGACAAGCGCACCTTCGGCCAGGGCTGAGGCGGGGCCCCGGGGGTCGGCCCGTCAGCGGACGGTGTCCGGGTGGTGGACGGTGAGGCTGCCGTAGCGAGACAGGTCGGCCGCCGGGTCGCCGGGGCGGTCGCGCAGGACGGCGTCCAGGAAGGCCAGGGTGGCTGCGGCGACGAGGCGCGGGCTCTCGTCGCGGCCCAGGGAGCCGACGATCGACGGGACGGGCGGCAGGTACAGCGGGCCGTCCATGAAGGTGAGGTGGGCGGCGCCGGGGATGGTGAGCCGGTAGCTGGGCGCGGTGTCGGAGTCGAGCACCTCGGTGAGCCGGGGCAGGTAGCGCGGGTCGGTGGCCGGGGTGACGGCCTGGGTGAGGGCGAGTGCCGGCCGGTCGAGGGCGGGTTCGGTGGGGCCGTGCGGGAAGCCGTCCAGGTCGATGACGGCGGCGAACCGATGGTCCTGCCGGGCCGCCTGCAGGGCGGCGGCGCCGCCCATGGAGTGGCCGGCCACCGCCGCCCGGCCGGTGTCCAGGCGTCCGGTCAGCGGGTCGGCGGCCGCACCGCGGTCCAGGCCCTCCAGCCGGGTGAGGACGAAGCCGAGGTCGGCGGCCCGCACCGCGGTCCAGTCGGCCGCCAGCTTCTCGTCCTGGTCCCGGTCGCCGGTGGAGGAGGTCGCGCTGGTGATCGTCCGGCCGTCGGCGAGGACGACGGCGGCGGAGTCGTACGGGTGGTCGAGGGCGGCCACCAGGTACCCGTGGCTGGCCAGTTCCTCCGCCCACGCGGTGTTCTGGGTGCGCACGCCGCCCGACCCGGGGGAGAACAGGACGACGGGGAACCGTCCCTCGCGGCCGGCCACCGGGGCGTCGAAGACCGCGTGCGAGCGGGCCTGCGGAACACCGTCGACCAGGAAGCCCGGCAGGCCGACCCCGTGGGCCAGCGCGTCGGAGACGGTGCGCGCCTCGTCCTGCGTGCGTCCGAGGTACTGGGCCCGCGGCGTGCCCGCGGGGCTCGGCTGAGCGGGGTACCAGAGTTGGACCACGACGGTGCGCAGGTCGTTCGGGTCGGCGGTGAAGGTCTCGGGTCGGCCGGGGTCGGTCCACTGCACCACGCGGGTGCCGACCGCGAACTCGCCCGTCGGCTCGGGGAACACGGGAACGGGGAACGCCCAGGCCGCCACCGGGCCCGCGGCGATCAGTCCGGCGCAGGCCAGCGATCCCGGCAACGCCAGCCACCAGCGGGCCCGCCACGCCGTCCGCCCGCTACGGCGGCGCAGCAGGGGAGCGAGCGCGAACGGCGCGGCGAGGGCGGCGCCCGCCAGGACGGGCAGCAGCTGCCAGCGGATCCCCACCACGGCGAGCACGATCGCGGACGGCAGGAGGACCGCCGCCGCCGCGATCGTGACGCGGGGGCGGGCGGCGGGCGGAAGCCAACGCGCCGTCACCAACGCGACGGCGCCCAGCAGGGCGAGGATTTCCAGAGGGGACACGGACGGTCCCGCGATGATCTCGGTCACCAGGCCATCGTCGGCGCGGGGCGGGCGCCGCCGCATCGGCCCCGGGTCGCCGCCGGGTGCCACCGGGGTCGCCCGCCGTGGCGGGTCGGGTGCCACCGGAGTCGCACTCCGGCCCGCCGGATGCACGGGCGCTTTGCGACCCCGGGAGGTGCCGGGACTCCTCCTGCGGTCGTACCTCGGCGGGGCGACCTCCGACGGTGGACTCATGTGCTCCGCGGGGCCTGCGGCCTAGGGTTGGTCGTCGAACCCCCGGCGTGGTGGCGGGCGTGCGTGCCGGCCTCCGTGGGGCGGACGGGGATTCGACGACAGGCCCCACCGTGGCAGGGCCGCCATGACGCCGGATGGACAGGGACGCGTGTGATGACCGAGGCCGCCGCCGGGCGCCGGGGACTCCGGCTGCCGTCCGTGGTGGGGGACTCGCTGCTGCCGGTGCTGCTGCTCGTCCACGCCCTGACCACGTACCCGGCGCGGGAGTTGCCGGTGGCGGTGGCGTTGACCGCCGCCCTCGCGCTGCCCCTGGTGTGGCGGCGGCGGGCCCCGCTCGCGGTGTTCGGCGTGGTGGCGGCCGCGGCCTTCGTCCAGTGGCTGGTGGACGTTCAACTACCGTCGGACATCGCTCTGTTGGTGGCGCTGTACACCGCGGCCGCGCAGGCCGGGCGGCGCGGCGCGCTGGTCGCCGGCGCCGTCGTGGAGGCCGGGGCCCTGCTGGCCTGCCTGCGCTGGGCGCCGGAGGGCGCCTTCCTGACCCCCTTCGTCGCGGTCACGGCGACGGTCGTCGCCGCCGCCGTCCTCGGCGTGAACGTGCGGACCACGCGCGCCTACCTCGCGGCGCTGGAGGAGCGGGCCGCCCGCCTGGCGCAGGAACGGGAGCAGCGGGCGCGACTGGCCGTCGCCGAGGAACGGACGCGGATCGCCCGGGAGATGCACGACATCGTCACCCACAACCTGTCCGTCATGGTCGCGCTCACCGACGCCGCCGTCTACGCGCAGCACCGCGCGCCGGAGAAGAGCACCGCCGCGATGCGCCAGATCTCCGAGACGGGCCGCCAGGCCCTGACCGACATGCGGCGCTCGCTGGGCATCCTGCGGACCGACGAACCGGACGCGGAGCGCCACCCGCTGCCCGGCATCGCCCAACTGGGCACCCTCGCCGAGCAGATGAGCGCCGCCGGACTGCCGACCCGGCTGGAGGTCCACGGCGGTCACACCCACGTCCCCGCCACCGCGCAACTCACCGTCTACCGCCTGGTGCAGGAAGCCCTGACCAACACCCTCAAGCACACCCCCGCCGGCACCCGCGCCAGGGTGCGGATCGACTGCTCGACCGAGACCGTCACCGTCGACGTCACCGACAGCGGCCCCCGCCCGCCCCGCCCCGCCGCCGCCAACGCCCCGTCCGGGCACGGCATCCCCGGCATGCGCGAGCGCTCGGCCGCCTACGGGGGGACCCTGGAGGCCGGACCGCTGCCGGGCGGCGGCTGGGGAGTCCGCACCCGCCTCGTCCTCGGCAGCAGCGGAGCGGCGTCCGCATGACGATCCGCATCCTGATCGCCGACGACGAAGCGCTGCTGCGGATGGCCTTCGGCACGGTCCTGGAGGCACAGCCCGACATGGCGCCGGTCGGCGAGGCCGCGGACGGCGCCCAGGCCGTCCGCCTCGCCCGGGAGCTCCGCCCCGACGTGGTCCTGATGGACGTCCGGATGCCCGGGACCGACGGGATCGAGGCGACCCGGCAGATCGTCAGGAGCTGCCCGCGGAGCCGCGTGCTGATCCTCACCACCTTCGACCTGGACGAGTACGCCTTCGCCGGACTGGGTGCCGGAGCCTCGGGCTTCCTGCTGAAGAACACCAGGCCCGAGGAGCTCCTCACGGCGATCCGCAGCGTCGCCGCGGGCGACGCGGTGGTCTCCCCGCGGATCACCCGGCGCCTGCTGGAGAACCTCCGCCCGCACCTGCCCGACGGCCGCACCGCGCGCGGCGACGAGCGGCTGGGCCGGCTCAGTGCCCGCGAACGCGAGGTGCTCGTCGAGGTGGGCCGCGGCCTGTCCAACAGCGAGATCGCCGCCACTCTCCGCCTCGCGGAGGCGACCGTGAAGTCCCACCTGGGCCGGATCCTGCAGAAGCTCGAACTCCGCGACCGGATCCAGGCCGTGGTCTTCGCCTACGAGAGCCGACTGGTCCACCCGACCTGACGCCGCCGACGAGCTCCCCCGCGACCTCCGGTGTCGATGCGCCAACACCCTTACGGCGGAGGCGAATCGAGGGCGTGCTCCGAAAAGCTCCGGACTCACGCCCGTAACGTGACCGCCGTATGGCGGCGACAGGATGTCCTCCAGTCCATGGCGGGGGGCAGTCGGGAGCCGTTCGCCAGAGAGGTCAGGGTCGGGACTCGATGGCGATGCAGGAACCGGGGCCGTCCGCGGCCGAGGTCCAGTCACTCCGCACGGAACTGGACGAACTGCTGCGGGCCCGGCAGTTCGCCGCGCAACGCGAGCGCCGGCTGACGGAGGCCATCCGCACCGCCCGGTCGAACGTCCACGACGGGCACGGCCAGGGTTCCGCTCACCAGGGCCACGGCTACGCCCAGTTCGCACCGCCACCCGACCAGGAGCTGCTCCGGCAGCTCACCCAGGCGCAGACCCTGCGCGAGGGCCTGGGCGTGCGGTGCCTGGAACTGAGCGACCGGCTGCTCGCGCTGGAGGACCGGCTGCTGTCCGAGGGCGGCTTCGCCGGTCGCCGCGGCACCGAGGCCGACCACCGGCCCCCGGCGACGCCGACGGCCGGACCCGAGCCGCAGGCAGCCCCCGCAGCCGCCGGCCGACCCGCCAAGCCCGCCCGCTCCCGTCCCACCGGCGCCCGTTTCGGCACCGTGTACCAGGACGAGGCCGCGCCCGTCCTCCCCCCGCTCGGAGCCCAGCCCTTGCGCGGCGCCCGGTTCGGCGGCGTCCGGCCCGCGTCGCCGGAGCCGCAGCACTCCGACGCCCCCGCCCACCCGCCGGGCCCGCCGCGCGCGGAACCGTCCGCCCCCGCACCGACCGTGCAGGCGGTCCCGCTGCGCTCGCCGGGTGAACTCGGCGCGCTCGCCCAGCGGGTGAGTGAGCTCCACCGCCGCGGCGCGGCCCAGGAGTCGGCGGCCGTCGTCGCGCAGGCGGCCGTGACCCTGGCCCCGGTGGACGTGGCGCGGCTGGTCGAGCTGCTGCGCTCCGGCGGCCCGACGGGTTCGGCCGACTACCTGGCGCGGTCGGTGGCCCACAGCGCCCCCGGGCAGGCGGCGGGCACGCTCGCCGAGCTGCGCCGGTCCGGGCAGGTGGACGAGGCCGCCGTGCTGTTCCACGCGCTGTGGTCGGTGCCGGCGGCGGCGCTGCCCGCGCTGCTGACCGCGCTGGAGCAGGCCGGTCAGTCGGCGGACGGGCAGACGCTGCTGTGGGAGTGGGCGTCCGCGCCGCCGGGCGAACTGGCCGATCTGGCGGTGCGGTTGTGGGAGTCGGGCCGTTCCGCGGACGTCCGCAGCCTGCTCCGGCAGGTGGCCGGCCGGCCGACCGGCGAGGTGGCGGCGGTGGCGCTGGCGCTGGAGCGGAGTCTCGCACTCGGCCTGGTCGGCGAGGTGGTCCGGTTGCGTCCGGCCGTCGACATCGGTGCGTTCGCCGCCGAGGTGTACGGCGACGGCGAGTTGTACCGGGCGATGCTGGCCGCCGTCGCGGCTCAGGACGAGAGCCGCTCGCGCAGCGCCCTCGCCGCGCTCCGCCTGGCGGGCCTGCCGACCGAGCCGGCGCCGCAGGTCCGCGCCCGGAACCGCCGCTGACGCCGCCCTCGCGGTCGGCCGGGGCGCCCCCTGACGGGCCCCGGCCGCGGCGCGACCTGACGCGGTGTCAGTCGAGGGCCGCGGAGCTCTCGTCGAGGCCCTGGGCGAGCTTGCGGAGGGCGGGGCCGTACTCGGGGTGGGCGAGGGCGTGGGCGAACTGGGCGGTGAGGTAGGCGAGCGGGTTGCCGGTGTCGTACCAGTTGCCCTCGATGACCTGGCCGTAGACGGCGCGGCGGGCGGCGTAGGCGTTGATCGCGTCGGTGAGGTACAGCTCGCCGACCGGGTTCTCCTGGAAGCGGCGGTACTGCTCGCGCAGCTCGTCGACCACGCCGGGGGTGACCACGTAGCCGCCGATCGCCGCGTAGTGCGAGGGGGCGTCCTCGGGCTTGGGCTTCTCGACCAGCCCGGTGATCCGCAGCGAGCCGCTGCCGAGGTCCTCCTTGACCACCGGGACGCCGTAGCGGTGCGACTCGGAGGGGTCCATCGGCATCAGGGCGAGCACCGGCGCGTTGGTCTGGTCGAAGGCGCTGACCAGCTGCCGGGCGCGCGGCACCTCGGAGACGAAGACGTCGTCCGGCCACAGCACCAGGAACGGCTCGTCGCCGAAGTTGCGGGCGGCGTTCAGCACCGGGGTGCCGTTGCCGTACGGGCCGTGCTGGTACAGGTAGGTGATGTGGCCGCGGCGGGAGAGCTCCGCCACCTCCTCGATCGCGTCCGCGTAGCCGGTCTTGCCGTCGGCGCGCAGCTGCGCGGCGAGCACCGGGTTGGGGCGGAAGTGCTCCTGGATCAGGCTCTTGTCGCCGGAGACCACGATGGTGATGTCGGTGATCCCGGAGTCGATCAGCTCGCGCACCGTGTGCTCGATGACCGGCCGGTCGCCGACCGGCAGCATCTCCTTCGGCGTGGCCTTGGTGAGCGGGAGCAGGCGGGAGCCGAGGCCGGCGGCGGGGATGACGGCCCGGCGGATGGTGGTGGGCATGCGGTCTCTCCTGTACGTGCGCCGCGGCGCCGTCCGGCGCCGCGCGGCAGGACCGTACCAGCGGGAGATGGCCGGTCGCCGTCGGCGGGCAGACCGCAGGTGACGGGACGGCGAAGCCCCACCGGCGCAGTGACGTTCCGTCAGGAGGCGGCGCGCGGCTCGGAGTGCAGGCTCGGCAGGTTGACGACGATCGCCTCCTGGGTGCTGCGCGCGATCACCACCACCGCCTCGTGCGCGGGGTCGGGGTTCTCCTCGCGGTGCGGGACGTACGGCGGCACGAAGATGTAGTCGCCGGGGCCGGTGCGGAGCCTGACCTCCACCGGTTCGCCGTCGGCGGAGTGGTCGAGGAAGACGAACTCCGGGTGGCCGCTGATCACGTGGATCGCGGTCTCCGACTCGCCGTGGTGGTGGTCGGAGGAGGCGGTGGCGGGGGCGACGTGGGTCTGGCCCATCCAGAGCTTCTCCGAGCCGACGGTGCGCCCGCTGATCGCCGCGAAGCGCCGCATGCCGCCGCTCTGCGCGGTGTCGCCGTCGAGCGCGTCGGCGCGGATGTGGTGCAGCCGGGCGCGGAGCGGGACGGCGTCCGGGCCGCCGGCGTCCGGTGCGGGCAGGTGCGGGTGGAAGCCCTCGCCCGCACAGGTCCGCGCGCTGCCGTCGGTCGCCGGGGCGGGTCGGTGCGGTTCGGCGGACACGGGTTCTCCCGGGGTGGACGGCGGTGGGGCGCACGGCGGCCGCGGCGGGTGGTGGACACGGCGGCGGGGTACGCGGAACGGGAGGAACGCTAGGCGCGGCCCGAAAAGGATGTCAAGAGGTGTCTTTTCGTCGGGGCCGCCGAACCACGGGCCCCGAACGGGACTTGATGATCGCCCGACCCGGTGGATACTCGGGGGTATGCATATTTCCGCCAAGGCGGACTACGCCGCCCGCGCGCTGGTCGAACTGGCCTGCGACACGGAGCGTCCGCTCACCTGCGAGGCGATCGCCTCCTCCCAGGAGATCCCGTTCCGGTTCCTGAAGTCCGTCGTCGGCGACCTCCGCCGGGCCGGCCTGGTCCGCAGCCAGCGCGGCTGCGAGGGCGGCTACTGGCTGGGCCGCCCGGCCGCGGAGATCACCCTGCTCGACGTGGTCCGCGCCGTCGACGGCGAGCTCATCACGCTGCGCGGCGAACCGCTGGCGGGGCTCGCCTACCCGGGGCCGGCGGACGCGCTGCCCGGGATCTGGCGCGAGGTCGAGGAACGGGCCGCGCAGGTGCTGGCGGGCACCACCGTGGCCGCGCTGGTGCGCCGGTCCGGACGTCCGGCGGGCCGACCGGTCGCGGAGGCGGTGTGAGCGGCGGGGCCGCGCTGGACGTGGTGGAGTTCACCGACCCGTTCTGCCCGTGGGCCTGGGGTTCGGAGCCGACGCTGCGGGCGCTGCGCCGGGCGCTGGGCGGGGCCGCCGCGCACCGGCGGGTGTTCGGCATCCTGTTCGACGACGACGAGGAGCCGGCCCCGGACCCGGCCGCGGAGGCCGCCTGGTACGGGGAGTTCGTGGCCCGGGTGTCCGGGCACACGGGCGCGCCGCGGCCGGAGCGGCTGCGCTGGGTGGCGGCGAGCAGCCGGCCCGCCTCGCTGGCCGCCGCGGCGGCGGAGGAGCAGGGCGCGGAGGTGGCCGAGCGGGTCCTGCGGCGGCTGCGCGAGTCGGCGTTCGTCCGCGGCGAGCCCGCCGACACCCCGGAGCGGATCGCGGCGGCGGTGCGCGGGGTGCCCGGCCTGGACCCGGAGCGGCTGGCCGTCGCCGCGGCCTCGACCGCGGTGCGGGAGCGCGTGGCGCGCGACCGCGCCGAGACCCGGGCGCCGCGGCCGGAGGTGCTGGGCCTGCGCGGACCGGGCCCGCATCCGGGCGGAGCGAAGGAACTCGAGGACGGGCACCGCTACGCCCTGCCCACGCTGCTGTTCCGCGGCCCGGCGGGGTGCCGGGTGGTGCCGGGCTGGCGCCCGCTGGCGGAGTACCTGGCGGCGGCCCGGGCGGTCTGCCCGGCGCTGCCCCCGGCGCAGTCGCCGCCCGGCGGGCCGGACCCGGCCGAACTGCTGCACCGCTACGGGAGCCTGACGGCGCCGGAGGTTCCCGGCGGCCCGCCGCCCGGCGCGGTGACGGTCGCCACCGGGGGCAGCCCGCTGCACCTGTCGCCGGAGGAGGCCGCGGTGTCGCCCGTGCTCGCCGCATCCTGAGACGCTCCGCACTCTCCTGGACCCGGCCCCCGGCTTCCGATGCTCCGTCAGTTCCGGTGCGGCGATGGCGAGTCGGCGTCCGCAACCGCCCTCCGGGGCGGATCGGCAGCCGGCCGCGGAATGGACACCTCTTGGTGTCCATTGACACCGGGCCCTGCCGCCCGACAGGATGGCGGCATGGTTTCGACGCACCCCAACGTGGTGTGCCGCTACGTGGACTTCCGGCGCACCAGCAGCGACCTCTGTCTCTGAGTGCCCCCTCCGCCGGCGGCACGGCCGCCCGCGCACCCCGGACCGCGGTTCCCCGCCGCGCCTGACGGCTGGCTCTCGCCGCCGTCTCCGGGCCTCCTCCCCAAGGCACCGCCCCGCCCGTGACCGGGCGGCGACGGCTGCCGACCTTCCTCCCCTGCCGGTGTCCTGTCGCGCCGCCGTGCCCCGCTCCCGCCGTCCGCGGTCCGTCCGCGTCGACTCCGGTGCGCCCCGGGCACCCGCCGCGCCACGAAAGGTGACGCACAGCCATGACTCGCTCCGCCCTGCCCTCCTCCTCCCTCGCCAGACGTTCGTTCCTCGGCCTCGGCCTCGGCGCGGGCACCGCGCTCGCCCTCGCCGCGTGCGGCGGCGCCACGGTCGCGCAGACCGGTGCGGCCGGCGCCGCCGGCACCCTCAAGTGGGGCTGGGCGCTGCCCACTTCCTGGGACCCGGTGTTCTCCTCGGCGGGCTGGGACGTGCACGCGCTGTCCCTGGTGTACGCCGGACTCACCAAGCTCGACGAGGCGGGCAAGGCGGTTCCCGCGCTCGCCACGGGCTGGACGTACAGCGCCGACGGCACGAAGCTGACGTTCACCCTGCGGCCGGGGCTGGTCTTCGAGGACGGCTCGCCGCTGGACGCCGCCGCGGTGAAGAAGAGCCTGGACCGCGGCCGCACCGAGCCGAAGTCGCTGGTCGCCCCGCAACTGACCCAGGTCGCCCGGGTGCTGGCCCCGGACGCCGCCACGGTGGTGCTCGAACTCGCCGCACCCGACTACCAGTTGCCGAACCTGCTGGCCGGCAAGACCGGGCTGGTGGTGAACCCGAAGGCGTTCGAGTCGGACGCCGCGGGGCTGGCCTCCAAGCCGGCCGGGGCGGGCCCGTTCAGCCTGGTCTCGTACGTCCAGAACAGCAAGGCCGTGCTGCGCCGCAACCCGCACTACTGGGACGCCGGGGCGATCAAGCTGGAGAACTTCGAGGTCTACCCGCTGCCGGACGCCGCCACCGTGGTCAGCGGCCTGCAGTCCGGGCAGTTCGACGTGGCGCAGATCCCCGGCAGCCAGGTGGAGGCGGCGAAGGCGGCCGGGCTGGAGGTGCAGGAGATCCCGTCCCTGGTGGTGGCGGTGCTGGACGTCAACGCCACCAAGGCGCCGTTCGACAACCCGGACGTGGTCGAGGCGCTGAAGTACGCGATCGACCGCGAGGCGCTGGTGAAGACCCAGCTGTTCGGCCACGGCGAGGTCAACTACCAGCCGTTCCCGCAGGGTTACGTCGGCCACGACCCCGGGTCGGACGACCTGTTCCGCTACGACCCGGACAAGGCCAGGGCCCTGCTGGCGAAGGCCGGCCACCCGGACGGCATCGACCTCACGCTGACCACCACCGCCGCCCAGGGCCTCCCGGAGCAGCTGCAGGCGCAGCTGAAGCAGGTCGGCATCCGGGTGAACATCGAGGTGATCCCGGCGGCGCAGGCCACCCAGATCGTCTACGTGCAGCACTCCAAGGCGCTGTTCACCGACCAGTTCGCGGGCCGCGACTCGGCCGCCCAGGCGTTCCAGGTGCTGTTCGGCGAGCAGGGGCTGATGAACCCGGGCCGCACCACTCCGCCCGAACTGCTGACCGCCGTGCAGCAGGTGTCGCGGACCCCGCTGGACTCGCCGGACTACCCGAAGGTGCTGCGGGCGGCCACCGCGCTGGCGGTGCGCACGATGCCGAACGTGTTCCTGTACAGCGTGCCCCGGCTGCTGGCCCGGCGGCGGTCGGTGTCGCCGATCCCGGTGTTCACGGTGGTGCAGCGGTTCGAAGGGGTGAGCGTCGCATGAGCGCGGCGCTCCCCGTACCGGCCGGGCGCACCGCCGGGTGGGTGGTCCGCCGGGCGGCGCGGGCACCCCGGTCGCTGGGGCGGGTGCTGGCCTCCGCCGCCACGGTGTTCCTGCTGTCCTCGCTGCTCACCTTCGCGCTCGGCGCGGTCTCCGACGCCAACCCGGCGGCGGCGGTGCTCGGCGAGACCGCGACGCCCGCCGACATCGCCCGCCTCGACCACGAGTTCGGCCTGGACCGGCCGCTGTGGGCGCAGTTCGGCAGCTGGCTGGGGCACGCCGTGCAGGGCGACCTGGGCCGGTCCTGGTTCACCACCCTGCCGGTCGGGGACTCGATCGCCGCCGCCCTGCCGGTGGACCTGTCGATCGCCGGGCTGGCGCTGCTGTTCGCCGTGCTGCTCGGCTCGGCCGCGGGCATCGCGGCCGCGCTGCGCCCCGGCGGCCGGCTGGACCGGGCGGTCACCGCGCTGTGCACCCTGCTCGGCACGCTGCCCGCGTTCGTGGTCGCCATCGGCCTGATCACCCTGGTGTCCGTGCAGTTGCGGCTGCTGCCCTCGGGCGGCTACCTGCCGCTCGGTCAGGACCCGCTCCAGTGGCTGCGGTTCGCCCTGCTGCCCGCACTGGCACTGAGCCTGGACGCGGCGGCCGGCATCGCCCGGCAGCTGCGCACCTCGCTGGTCGGCGCGCTGCGCGAGAACTGGGCGACCGGCGCCACGATGCGCGGGCTGTCGCGCCGCCGGGTGCTGTTCGGTCACGTGCTGCGCAACGCCGCCGGGCCGGCGGTGACGGTGCTCGGCATGAGCGTGCCGATGCTGATCGGCGGCGCGGTCGTCACCGAGCGGATCTTCAACCTGCCGGGGATCGCCCAACTCTCGCTGCGCGCCGCCGAACAGCACGACGTCCCGGTGATCCAGGGCACCCTGCTGGTGACCGTCGCCGTGGTGCTGGTCGCCAACCTGGCGGTCGACGCCGGACTGCTGGCGCTGAACCCCGCCGCCCGCCGGCGCCCGGCCGGGGCGGGTGCGCGGTGAGCCCGGCGCCGCGCCGCCCGGTGGTCCGCGGATCGCTGACGGTGCTCGCCGCGGTCGCCCTGCTCGCGCTGTTCGGCGGCCGGCTCGCCCCGCTCGACCCGCTCGCCCAGGACACCGCACACCTGCTCCAAGGACCGGGCGCCGCCCACCTGTTGGGCACCGACTACCTGGGCCGCGACGTGCTCAGCCGGCTGCTCGCGGGCACCGGCCTGTCGGTCGCCGCCGCCGCGGAGGCGGTCGGCGCGGCCCTGTTGCTCGGCGTGCTGCCGGGCCTGGCCTCGGTGCGCTTCTCCGCCCCGCTCGCCTGGGTCTCGCTGCGCGCCGTCGACGCCCTGATGACGCTGCCGTTCACGCTGTTCGCCATCGCCGCGGTCGGCGTCCTCGGCAACGGGCTGCACCAGGCGATGCTGGCGCTCGGCGTGCTGCTCGCCCCGCTGTTCTTCCGGGTCACCCGGGCGGCGGCGCTCGGCCTGGACCGCGCCCAGTACGTGGAGGCGGCCGAACTGATGGGCGCCGGACGGCTGACCGTGCTGCGCACCCACGTGTGGCGCAAGGTCCTGCCGACGGTCGCGGTGACGGCGGCGCACGCGCTGGCGACCGCGCTGCTCACGGTCGCCTCGCTGACCTTCCTCGGCATCGGCGTCCAGCCGCCCGCCCCGACCTGGGGCGGGATGCTCGCCAGCGACCTGGGCTTCCTCGCCCAGCAGCCCTGGGCCCCGGCCGTGCCCACCGCCCTGATCATGCTCACCGTCGGGGCGCTCAACCTGCTGGCCGACGCGCTGCGGGACGCCGAACCGGCCGAGCGCACCCCTGACGCCCCGTCGGACACCGTCGTCCCGGCGCCGTTGCGAGAGTCCGAGGAGGACCGCGATGACCATCGCGCCGTCCGGGTCTGAGCGTCCCGTGCTGGAGGTCGAGGGCCTGCGGGTGACCGTCGGCCGGGGGCGGGCCGAGGCGGTGCGGGAGGTGTCCTTCACCGTCCGCCCCGGCCAGGCCGTCGGGCTGGTCGGCGAGTCCGGCAGCGGCAAGACGCTGACCTGCCGGGCCGTCCTCGGCCTGCCGGTCGCGGGCGTCGAGGCCGACGCCGACACGCTCGCGCTGGGCGGGACCGACCTGCGCGGCCTGGACGGGCGCGGCTGGCAGCGGCTGCGCGGCAGCCGGCTCGGCGCCGTGTTCCAGGACCCCGGGTCGTTCCTCAACCCGTCGCTCACCGTGGGCCGGCAACTCGCCGAGCCGTTGCGGCTGGTCGGTGGCCTGTCCCGGGCCGAGGCCCGCCGCCGGGCCGTCGAACTGCTCGACTCGGTGGGGCTGCGCGATCCGGAGACCGTGTACGACCGCTATCCGCACGAGCTGTCCGGCGGCATGCTGCAACGCGTGCTGATCGCCATCGCGGTCAGCGGCGACCCGGAGCTGCTGGTCGCCGACGAGGCCACCACCGCGCTGGACACCGTCGTCCAGGCCGAGGTGCTCGACCTGCTCGCCCGGCTCCGGGAGGAACGCGGCCTCGGCCTGCTGCTGGTCAGCCACGACCTGGCGGTGGTCGCCGACGCCACCGACCGCCTGCTGGTCCTCTACGCCGGCGAGGTGGTCGAGGACGGCCCCACCGCCGAGGTGGTCGCCGCCCCCGCCCACCCCTACACCGAGGCCCTGCTGACCGTGGCCGGACTCGGCGGCCACGCCCGCGGCCACCTCCCGGTCATCCCCGGCCGGCCCCCCGCCCCCGGCACCGCCGGACCGGGCTGCCGCTTCGCCCCCCGCTGCGCGTACGCGACCGAGGCCTGCCGCCTCGCCCCGATCGCCCTGATCCCGCGCGCCGACGGCCGCAAGGTCCGCTGTCTGCACGCGAAGTGAGGACCCGTCAGCGAGATCGGGGCCTGGCTCCCCAAGATCCGTTCCGCCCAACCGTCCCGGAGGTGCCGAGTCATGACTGCGTTGCTAGAAGTGCGGTCCCTGGAAGTGGAGTTCGACCGGGGCGTGCCCGTGCTCGACGGGGTGGACGTGGAGGTGCGGGCCGGGGAGATCCTCGGGGTGATCGGGGAGACCGGCTCCGGGAAGACCACCCTGGCGCGGGCGGTGGTGGGGCTGGCGCCGGTCGTCGCGGGCCGGATCGCCGTGGACGGACGGGACCGGGCCGGGCTGCGCGGCCGGGCGCTGCGCGAGGTCCGGCGGGCCGGGGCTGTGCAGTACATGTTCCAGGACCCGCTGCGCTCGCTGGACCCGGACCTGACGGTGCTCCGGCTGGTGGGCCAGCCGCTGGCGGTGGCCGGCGTCCGGGCCGCCGAACGCCGGCCGCGGGTGCTGGAGGCACTCGACCTGGTGGGCCTGGACCACGCGCTCGCCGACCGCCGGCCGGGACTGCTCTCCGGCGGCCAGCGCCAACGCGTCGCGCTGGCCCGGGCGATCGTCACCCGTCCACGGCTGCTGCTCGCCGACGAGCCGGTGTCCGCACTGGACGCGTCCAACCGCAACCACGTGCTGCGGCTGCTCGACGACCTGCGCCGGGAACTCGACCTCGCGGTGGTGCTGATCTCGCACGACCTGGAGTCACTGGCCGGCGTCGCCGACCGGCTGGCGGTGCTCTACCGGGGACGGATCGTGGAGAGCGGTCCCGCCACCGAGGTCCTGCGCCGCCCGCTGCACCCCTACACGGCGCTGCTGGCGGCCTCCGCCCCCGGCGGCGGTGCGGCTCGGCGCGCCGAACTCGCCGTGCTGCGCGGCCCGGCGCCCGACCGGCCGGACCGCTCCGCCTGCGCCTTCGCCCACCGCTGCCCGTTCGCCGACGCCGCCTGCGCACCCCGCCCGACCGACACCACCCCGCTCCCGGGCCGGACCGTGGCCTGCCACCGAGCCGCCGACTGGCGTGCGCACCTGCCGTCCTGACGGCCCGTCCCGCCCCGTCGTACCTGACGGCCCGTCAGTCCGTCCGTCTCGCACCGACCCACACCCCGCCCCGGAGGGCCGCCCGATGACCGTCTTCGCCCCGCCCGTCGCCCCGCCCGGGTTCCCGGCCCCCGCGCTGGACCGGCTGCCGGAGCTGACGGCGGCCCTGGCCGCCTGCGCCGCCGCGCACGACCGGGACGCCGAGCTGCCGCTCGCGGACTTCGAACTCGTCCACGGGGCAGGCCTGTTGACCGCGACGGTGGCCGCCCGGCACGGCGGCCCCGGGGCCGGTCTCGCGGACACCGTGCGGATCCTGCGGGCGCTCGGCGCGGGCGACCCGGCGGTGGCGCTGATCGCCGCGATGACGCTGTTCACCCACGCCGCGGAGGCCCGCGCCCCGCACTGGCCGGCCGGACCGCTCGCCGACCTGCTCGCCGAGTCCGCGCGCCGCCCGGTCCTGGTGAACGCCCTGCGGGTGGAACCCGAACTCGGCAGCCCGGTCCGCGGCGGCCTGCCCGCGACCACGGCCCGGCGCCGCGGCGACGGCTGGGAGCTGACCGGCCGCAAGATCTACTCGACCGGCGCGTGCCTGCTGGACTGGCTGCTGGTGTGGGCCGCCACCGACGAGGAACGGCCCCGGGTCGGCTCGTTCCTGGTCCGGGCCGGCAGCCCGGGCGTCACCGTCGACCCGGTCTGGGACCACCTGGGCCTGCGCGCCTCGCGCAGCGACGACGTCCGGTTCGAGGCCGTCCCCGTCCCGGGCGACCGGGTCGCCGGACTGTCCCGCCCCGGCGCGGACGGCGGGCGCGACCCCGTCGGCGGCGCCTGGAACAGCCTCGGCCTGGCCGCGCTGTACCTGGGCGTCGCGGGCGCCGCCCGGGACTGGCTGCTCGGCTTCCTGCACGAGCGGACCCCGAGCGCGCTCGGCGCGCCGCTGGCCTCGCTGCCCCGCTTCCATAGCGCCGTCGGCGAGATCGAGGTCGCGCTGGCCGGAGCGAACCGGCTGGTCGACGTGCTCGCCGCGGCCGTCGACGCGGGCGAGCCCGGCGCCGCCGAGCAGGCGGGCGGCGCGAAGGTCCTCGGCACCCGGGCCGCGATCGACACCGTCCAGCAGGCGGTGGCCCTGGTCGGCAACCACGGCCTGACCCGCCGTCACCCGCTGGAGCGCCACCTGCGCGACGTGCTGTGCGCCCGCGTCCACACCCCGCAGGACGACTCGGTGCTGCTCGCCGCGGACCGCACCGCCCTCGGCCGGAGCCGCCCGGTCTGACCGGCCACCAACTTCCCTTCCCCCGAACCGCATCAACCGAGAGGACCACTGCCATGCCCGTCGAGTTCGTCGGCATGATCTCCACCCACGACGTCTCCGAGACCCGCCCGGCCGCCGGCCCGGTGGTGGACGTCGACTACACCCGCCGGTTCGCCCAGGCGCACGAGCAGGCCGGCTTCGACCGGATCCTGATCGCCCAGTCCTCGGCCAGCCCGGACCCCAACCAGGTCGCGGCGTTCGCCGCCGCGCACACCGAGCGGCTGGGCCTGCTGGTGGCGCACCGCCCCGGCTTCCTCGCCCCGACCGTCGCGGCCCGCACCTTCGCCACCCTCGACCAGTTCTCCGGCGGCCGGGTCGCGGTGCACATCATCACCGGCGGCCACGACGCCGAGCAGCGCCGCGACGGCGACTACCTGACCAAGGACGAGCGCTACGCCCGCACCGACGACTACCTGACGGTGGTGAAGAAGGCCTGGACCGAGGACGCGCCGTTCGACCACGAGGGCTCCCACTACCGGCTCGCCGACTTCCACTCCGAGGTGCGGCCGGTGCAGCAACCGCGCATCCCGCTGTACTTCGGCGGGTCCTCCGAGGCCGCCTACCGGGTGGGCGGCAAGCACGCCGACACCTTCGCGCTGTGGGGCGAGCCGCTCGCCGAGACCGCCGAGCAGATCGACCGGGTGCGGGCCGCCGCCGCGGCCGCCGGACGCGAGGACGTGCCGGGCATCAGCGTCTCCTTCCGGCCGATCCTGGGCCGCACCGACGAGGAGGCGTGGGAGCGGGCCCGGGGCATCCTGGGCACCATCGAGCGGCGCGGCGACGCGTTCGGCGGCCTGCGGGCGGTGCTGCCGGTCGGCCCCGGCGCGGCGCCGCAGAACGTCGGCTCGCAGCGGCTGCTCGCCGCCGCCGCCAAGGGCGACCGGCACGACCGGGCGCTGTGGACGGCCACCGCGAAGGCCACCGGCGCCGCCGGGAACTCCACCGCGCTGGTGGGATCCCCGGAGACGGTGGCGCAGGCCCTGCTGGACTACGTGGACATCGGCGCCACCACGCTGCTGATCCGCGGCTACGACCCGCTGGACGACGCGATCGACTACGGCCGCGAACTGCTGCCGCTGGTCCGCCAGGAGGTCGCCCGCCGGGACGCCGCCGCGACCGCCGCCGTCCCGGCCACGGCCGGCGCCCGATGACCGCGCCCGCTCCCACCGCCGCCGGGCCCGGCCCGGCGGCGGTGCCGGACGGCCACTGGGAGCCCGCCCCCGGCACGGCCGTCCGGGGCACCGTGGTCCTGCTCCCCGGCCGAGGCGAACACCCGGGCGTGTACGCCCGGTTCGGCCGACGGCTGGCCTTCGACGGCTACCGCCTGCTCGTCCCCGCCACCGCAGGGCCGTCCCCGGCGGACCCGCGCCACGACGCCCCGTCGGGCACGGAGCCGACGGACCGTCAGAACTCCGGCTCCGGCGTGGGCCACGGGGACGGTTCCGATTCCGGCCCCGGCTCCGCGTATGCGGCGCGCGCTCACCGACCCGGAGCGTCCCGGAGCCCGGCGCCGACGGACCGTCATGTCCCGGTCCCGGCAGGCGTTGCGTCCGGGCGCGCGGCCGCCGTGTTCGCGCGGGCCCGGGCCGAGCAGGCGGGTGGGGGGCCGGTGGTGCTGGCGGGGTCCGATCTCGGGGCGCTGCTCGCGCTGGTGCTCGCCGAGGCGGTCCGCCCGGACGGGCTGTTGCTGGGCGGGCTGCCGGGAGGCGGAGCGTCCGACTGGACGGGGGACGAGCTGTCCGCGCGGACCGCGTGCCCCGTCCACCGCGGGCTGCTGGCCGCCGATCCCGCCTTCCGGCCCGGCGCGCTGCTCGACCCGGTGCCCGCCGCGCTGGCCGCCGCGGCGGCGGAGAGCCGTCCGGCGGTCCCGGTGCTGGCGTTCCACGGGCTGGCCGACCCGGTCGCGCCGGTCGGCGCGCTGCGGGAACTCGCGGTGCGGCTGCCGTTCGTGGACGCGGTGGTGGTGGCCGACGGTCGCCACGACGTGTTCAACGACGCCGCCCACCGCAGCGTCGCCGCCCGCACCGTGCTGTGGCTGGAGCAGCTGCGGGCCGGCCTCGACCGGCCGCCCGCCCCGCCCCACCTGCTCACCCCGCTCACCCCCGACCCGGCCGCGGCGCCCGTCTGACACCCGTCCGCACCCCGTCCCCACCGTCCCCGTCCGTCCCCGGAAAGGACCGCGATCATGACGACGCTCGACGAACGACCGTCCACCGCGACGCCCGCCGACCTGCTGCGCCGCACCCTGCGCCGGCACGCGTCCGGGGTGGTGGTGATCACCGTGCCCGGACCGGCCGGGTTCACCGCCACCTCGTTCACCTCGGTGAGCCTGGAGCCCGCGCTGGTCTCCTTCTACCTCGCCGAGGGGGCGTCCACGGCGCCGGCCGTGCGTGCGGCCGAGGCGTTCACCGTGCACGTGCTGCGCCGCGAGCAGGAGGAGCTGGCCCGGGCGTTCGCCCGCAGCGGCACCGACCGGTTCGCCGGGGTGCCGTGGAGCACCGGACCGCACGGCACGCCGCTGCTGGACGGCGCCGCCGCGTGGCTGACGGCCCGTCGGGTGGGGCTGCACCAGGTCGGCGACCACCTGCTGGTGGTGGGCGAGGTGGTCGCCGCGGACGCGCCGGGCGGGGATCCGCTGCTGCACCACGACGGCGGGTTCGGCGGGTTCGCACCGTCCTCGGGGGAGGGCACGTGGCGCTGACCGTGCACTGGTTCCTGCCGACCACCGGCGACAGCCGCCAGGTGGTCGGCGGGGGCCACGGCTCCACGCCGGGGGCGTCCGGCTCGGACCGGCCGCCGTCCCTCGGCTACCTGGGCCAGATCGCCCGGGCGGCCGAACAGCTCGGCTTCACCGGGGTGTTGACCCCGACCGGGCCGTGGTGCGAGGACGCCTGGCTGACCACCGCGATGCTCACCGGCCAGACCGAACGGCTGACCTTCCTGGTGGCGTTCCGGCCCGGCCTGGTCTCGCCGACCCTGGCGGCCCAGATGGCGGCGACCTACCAGAACCTGTCCGGCGGCCGGCTGGCGCTGAACGTGGTGACCGGCGGCGAGTCGCAGGAGCAGCGGGCGTACGGCGACTTCCTCGACAAGGACGGGCGGTACGCGCGCGCGGGGGAGTTCCTGTCGGTGACCGGGCGGCTGTGGCGCGGCGAGCGGGTCGACCACGAGGGCCCGCACCTGCGGGTGGCGGGCGCCCGGCTGACCCGGCTGCCGGACCCGGTGCCGCCGGTGTACTTCGGCGGTTCGTCGGCGGCGGCGGAGCAGGTCGCCGCCCGGCACGCCGACGTGTACCTCACCTGGGGGGAGCCACCCGCGCAGGTGGCGGCGAAGAACGAGCGGATCCGGTCGCTGGCGGCCGCGCACGGGCGCACCCCCCGGTTCGGCGTCCGGCTGCACACCATCACCCGGGACACCTCCGCCGAGGCCTGGGCCGAGGCCGACCGGCTGCTCGCGGGCATGGGCCCGGACCGCATCCGCGAGACCCAACTCGCCCTCGCCCGCAGCGAGTCGGAAGGTCAGCGGCGGATGCGGGAACTACACGGCGGGTCGGCCGACCGGCTGGAGGTGTACCCGAACCTGTGGGCCGGCTTCGGCCTGGTGCGCGGCGGCGCGGGCACCGCGCTGGTGGGCAGCCACCAGGAGGTCGCCGACCGGATCGAGGAGTACCACCGGCTGGGCGTCGACGAGTTCATCCTGTCCGGGGTGCCCCACCTGGAGGAGGCCTACCGGGTCGGCGAGGGCCTGCTCCCGGTGCTCGCCGACCGGGGCCTGCTCGCGGCGGACCGCTGACCGGAGCGCTGACGGACCGCTGACCGGTCCGCCGCGTCGGCCGGCCGTCAGTCGCCCGGGTGGGACATGGTGTCGATGGCGATCGCGGCGGCCAGCACGGTCGCGTGGTCGGTGTCGGGGCCGACGTCGATGCCGTAGGTGTCGCGGACCCGGAACCACTTCTTCGAGACCTCGGCGACCTTGATGCCGTCGCGCTCGATCGTGTACTCGTGGTCCAGCACGTTGCCGTGGCACCGCAGCTCCGGGCCGTCCTCCTGCTGGATCCGCCAGCGGTCGCGGACCGGGCCGACCAGGGCCTTCTTCACCATGGCGACGCGATGGCCGTCGGCGTCCTCGATCTCCATCGAGTCCTTGATCCGCAGCGGGCGGCTCTGCACGGTGGCGACCTTGTGGCCCGTGCGGTCCTTGATGGCGAAGGTCTTGCGCATCCGCAGCGCCTTGCCGTCGACCTTGTACACGTGGTCACCGGAGTCGTCGTCGATCCAGAAGTCGTCACCGATCGCGAGCACCTTCTGCCGCATCCGGTAGCGGGTCACGCCCTCGCCGTGCTCGAACGCGTCGTTGGCCTGTCGACGGGCCCGTCGTTCCTCGAACATCCTGGCGTCCTCTCCTCGGCGGTGGGCTTGCGCCCCTTCCCGTTCCCGGGCCGGCGGGCTGCCGGCGCGGTCAGCCCTTGGCGCGGCGGCGGGCGAGCAGCCAGCCCAGGGCCATGCCCACCAGGAGCGTGACCAGCAGGACCAGCCAGAGCGGGAGGGTGACGGTCGGGATCCAGAGGCGGATCTGCACCGAGGCGGTGTTGACGGCGATGAACCAGATCGCCAGCACCGCGAGCACGGCGAACGCGATGGTGCGGATGCGGACGTCGCGGCCGCGGACGTTGACCGTCGGCGGACGCCCCGAACTGCTCGTCTTGTCAGCCATACGGACCATTATGTGAGCAATGTCCGCCTCCGGCCCGGTCAGGGGAGGGGCCCGTGCGGGAAGGTCTCGAGGAGAGATGGACTGACAGATATTGAAATCTGTCAGTCCATTGTCGTACGGTGGAGCCATGGAGAACACGAAGCTCGGCACCGCCGGTCCGTCCGTCTCACGGCTGGGCCTGGGACTCATGGGGATGTCCGGCATGTACGGCCCGTCCGACCGGGCCGAGAGCATCGCCACCGTGCACGCCGCCCTCGACCAAGGCGTGACGCTGCTCGACACCGGCGACTTCTACGGCATGGGGCACAACGAGATGCTGCTCCAGGAGGCGCTGCGCGGCCGTGACCGCGACCGGGCGGTCATCAGCGTCAAGTTCGGTGCGCTGCGCGACGCGGACGGCGGTTTCCACGGCGTCGACCTGCGCCCCGCCGCGATCAAGAACTTCGTGGCGTACAGCCTGCAGCGGCTCGGCGTGGACCACATCGACGTCTACCGGCCCGCCCGGATCAGCCCCGAGTTCCCGATCGAGGACGTCGTCGGCACCCTCGCCGAGCTGGTCGACAAGGGCTGGATCCGCCACATCGGCCTGTCCGAGGTCGGCGCGCAGACGCTGCGCCGCGCCCACGCCGTCCACCCGATCACCGACGTCCAGATCGAGTACTCGCTGATCTCGCGCGGCATCGAGCAGGACATCCTGCCCACCGCGAACGAGCTGGGCGTCGCCGTCACCGCCTACGGCGTGCTGTCACGCGGCCTGATCAGCGGGCACTGGAAGCCGCAGGCCACGGCCGGCGACTTCCGCTCCCACCTGCCGCGGTTCAGCGGCGACGCCCTCGACCACAACCTCGCCCTCGTCGAGGCGCTGCGGAAGATCGCGGCGGAGAAGGGCGTGACGGTCGCCCAACTCGCCATCGCCTGGGTGCTCGGCCGCGGCGACGGCCTCGTCCCGCTGATCGGCGCACGCCGCCGCGACCGCCTCACCGAGGCGCTCGGCGCCCTCGACGTATCGCTCACCCCGGCCGACCTCGCCGCCATCGAGGCGGCGGTCCCCGCGGACGCCGCGATCGGCGAGCGCTACGACCCGGCCCAGATGCGCATGCTCGACAGCGAACGACGAGACGGTGAACGATAACCTCGGGGCCATGACCGAACAGCTGACCGCCGAGCGCGTCCTCGACACCGCCGAGGACGTCCTGCGACGCTACGGCCCCGCGAAGGCGACCGTGGTGGACGTCGCCCGCGCGCTCGGCGTCAGCCACGGCACCGTCTACCGGCACTTCGCCACCAAGGCCGCACTGCGCGAGGCGGTCGCCGAACGCTGGCTGCTGCGCACCTCGGTGCCGATGGCCGCGATCGCGGACGACGCGTCGGTCCCGGCCCCCGAGCGGCTGCGTCGGTGGGTCCGCGCACTCAACGCGACCAAGCGCCGCTACGCCGCCGACGACCCGGAGCTGCACCACACGTTCCGGCAGCTGGTCGGCGACCAGACCGGCATCGTCACCGCGCACGAGGACGAGCTGGCCGGGCAGCTCACCCGGATCATCGCGGCGGGCGTCGCGGCGGGCGAGCTCACCGCCGCCGACCCGGCCACCGCGGGCCGCGCGGTCTTCCAGGCCACGGCCCGCTTCCACCACCCGGCGCACTCCGCCGACTGGACCCTGCCGGGCAACGACGCCGACCTCGACGCCGTCGTCGACCTGATCCTCGCGGGGCTCGCCCCGCGCTGACCCGGCTGGATGCTGAGGGTTCGTCAGAACCCGGCGGTGGTGGGCCGAAGCGGTGAAAGTGGGGCCCGCCCGGGCCGCGCGTCCGGCGACGGCGGCCCGGGCGAGTGACGATGGCCGCAACCCGTCTGACCGGTTGTGCCGTCGCCACTGGGAGCCCCGTATGTCCATCGCCTCGTCCACCCGCCGACGCGTCAGCAAGGGCTCGGTCCTTGCGTGTGCCGCCGCCCTGGCGGTGGCCCCGCTCGCCCTGGCCGGGCCCGCCAGTGCGGCGCCCGGCGACAACGGCGACGTGAAGATCCACGACTCGACCACCGCGGTGGACAACCAGCGCGACGACCCGAAGGTGTGTCAGTTCTACCTGGACGCCTTCAACTTCGACACCATCCAGCTGGTGAGCTGGCAGATCAGCCAGCAGCCGCCCACCGGCACCGCGCTCGTCCAGTCGGGCAGCATCGTGCTGACCACGGGGGTCGGGCACACCGCCAACTACAGCCTGCCCAGCGGGCACTACAAGCTGGACTGGACGTTCGCCGGGGAGCAGGGCGAGGCCAAGCACAAGGTCTTCACCGTCGACTGCACCTCGCCGAGCCCCTCGCCCAGCCCGTCCGCCAGTGCCTCGCCGAGCTCGTCCGCGAGCGCCTCGCCGAGCCAGCACTCGAGCCCGTCGGCGTCGACCTCCCCGTCGCCGACGCGCTCCGGGCCGCCGTCGTCCCTGGCGCCGGCTCCGCACGGCGGGGTCGAGGCCGGTGCGGGCGGGTCCGTCGACGAGGTGAGCCCCACGGAGATCGCGATCGGCGGCCTGCTGGGGGTCGGCGCTCTGTGGTTCGGCGTGCGGACTTACCGCCGTCACCGCAACACCGATGCGCGCTGATCGGCGACCCCGCCGGATCCGGGCGGCGGCCGCCACGGTGGCCGCCGCCATCCTCTGCGGAGCCTGGCTGGTGGACGACGGCCTGACCACGTCCCACCCGGCCGACCCGCCGCGCGCCGACGGCACGCCGGCCGCTCCGGCGGCCCCGACCGCCAGCCCGCACGCCCCGCTCGCCGCGTCGCCGCCGCGCCGCATCCGCATCCCGTCGCTCAAGGTGGACGCCCCCTTCACGGGCCTGCACCTCGACGAGGGGGGCCGGCTCGCCAGCCCGCCGGCCACCGCGCGCAACCTCGCCGGGTGGTACCAGGACGGCACCGCCCCGGGCGCGGCCGGCACCGCGGTCGTGGTCGGACACGTCGACAACCGGGCCGGACCGGCCGTCTTCTATCGGCTCGGCTTGCTGCGCAAGGGCCTGGACGTCGAGATCACCCGCGAGGACCGCGCCACGGCGGTCTTCACCGTCGACGACGTCCGCAGCTATCCCAAGGACGCCTTCCCCGACAACGAGGTCTACCGCAGCGACGGCCGACCCGAGCTGCGCCTCATCACCTGCGGCGGCCAGTACAGCCCGCACACCGGCTACCAGGCGAACACCGTGGTCTTCGCCCACCTGAGCGCCGTGCGGTGAAGGGGTCCGAACCGGCCTGATAAAACTTGCGGGGCACGCATCTTTGCGCGCCCCGCAAGTTTTGCTACTGTCGAGCCATGGGGTTGCGAGAGCGGAAGAAGGCCGAGACGCGCGCCGCGCTCAGCTGGGCGGCGATCCGGCTGGCCGTGGAGCGGGGGTTCGAGCACGTCCGGGTCGAGGACATCGCCGAGGCCGCCGGCGTCTCGCCGCGGACGTTCAACAACTACTTCTCCAGCAAGGGCGAGGCGATCGCCGCCCGCCACCTGGACCGCTGCCTGCGGGTCGCGGAGGCGCTGCGCGAGCAGCCCGACGAGCCGCTGTGGGAGGCGGTCACCCGGGCGGCGCTGCGGCAGTTCGCGCCTGACGCCCCGTCGACCGCCGACCCGGTGTCCGACGTGGCGAAGTGGACCGCGGGCGTGCGCGTGCTGATGGCCGAACCGGCCCTGCAGGGCGAGATGCTGCGGGCCGGGGCGATCGCGGAGGCGGAGATCGCCGCGGCCGTCGCCGACCGCACCGGCGCCGACCTCCGACGCGACCTCCACCCGCACCTCGTCGCGTCCGCCGTGATGGCCGCGACCAACACCGCCGTCGCCCACCACCTGCGCACCGATCCGCCGGTGGCCGTGCCGGACCTGCTCGCGGACGCCCTCGCGCAGTTCGAGGCGGGCCTGGCGACTCCGTAGTCCCTCCCCTCGGCACATCCCCCTCCCGGCGATCCACCCGGTCCTTCCGCAGGGCGGACACGCGCAGCCCGGCAGGCCGTCGGGCCGGTGTCCCCTGCCCGAAAAGGAGTCTGATCATGATCGACGTCGCCATCGCGGGCGCCGGACCCAACGGCCTGATGCTGGCCTGCGAGCTCGCCCTGGCGGGCGTGCGCCCGCTGGTGCTGGAACGCCTGGCCGAACCGTCCGAGGAACAGCGCGCCAACGGGCTGGTCGGGCAGGTGGTCCGGATGCTCGACCGGCGCGGCCTGTACGAGCGGCTGACCGCGCCCGGGGCGATACCCGAGCCGACGCCCGGCTTCGTCTTCGGGGCGTTCCCGCTCGACCTCAGCGACCTGCCGGAGAACCCGCTGTACGTCCTGCCGGTGCCGCAGCGGCGGATCGAGCAGATGCTGGCCGAACGCGCCGCGGAACTCGGCGTCGAGGTCCGCCGCGGCCACGAGGTGGTCGGCCTGACGCAGGGTCCGACGTCGGTGACGATCGAGCTGCGCGGACGGGAGCCGGTCGAGGCGGCGTACCTGGTCGGCGCCGACGGCGGGCGCAGCGCCGTCCGCAGGCTCGCCGGGATCGACTTCCCCGGCGTGACCACCGACGACTCGGTGTCGCGGACCGGCCACGTGGGCGTCACGCCGGAGCAGGTCGGCCCCGACGGCGGGCTGATCGTGCCCGGGTTCGGCGTGGTCCCGCCGTTCCGGCACCTGCGCACCGAACGCGGCCTGGTCGCCTGGGCGCCGTTCCCGGGCCGCACCCCGCTGCTCTCCACCGTGGAGTGGGACCAACCGGCCGAGGGCGAGGCCTCGTTGGACGAGCTGCGGGCCAGCGTCGGGCGGGTGCTCGGGGCGGACGTGCCGCTGGGCGTGCCGACCGGGGAGGGCCCGCACCTGATGCGCCGGCTGTTCGGCGGCAACACCCGGATCGCGGCGCGCTACCGGGCGGGCCGGGTGTTCCTGCTCGGGGACGCCGCGCACGTGCACTCGGCGATCGGCGGCCCCGGACTCAACCTGGGCCTGCAGGACGCGGTCAACCTCGGCTGGAAGCTCGCCGCGGCGGTGCACGGCCACGCGCCCGAGGGTCTGCTGGACAGCTACGAGGCGGAACGGTCGCCGGTGGCACGGCGGGTGGCCATGCACACCCAGGCGCAGACGCTGCTGGTCCGCCCCGGCGGCGACGTCACCGCGCTGCGGGAACTCCTCGGCGAGCTGATCGCCCAGCCGACGACCCGTCAGCACCTCGCCGACCTGCTGGCCGGTGCGGACGTCCACTACCCCATGGGCCGGGCGACCGGCCCGCTGGTCGGCCGCTGGGCCCCGGACCTGCCGGGCCTGCGCGAACTCACCCGCACCGCCCGCCCGTTGCTGCTCGACCCCACCGGCACCCTGGACGCCGGCCGCTGGGCGACGCACGTCGACACCGTGACCGTCCCGCAGCTCGACACCGCGATGCTGCTGCGCCCCGACTGCTACGTCGCCTGGCAGGGCGACACGGCCGAGGGGCTGCACGAGGCGCTCGGCACCTGGCTCGCCGCGGCCTGACCGGCGGGCGGGGCGGCCGGAGCGCAGCGCTCCCCGGCCGCCGCTGACGGTCCGTCAGGTGTGCTACGGGGCCTGGACGGTGGCGGTCGCACCGGGCGTGACGGTGACGGTGGCGTAGCTGTAGACGGTGCCGTCGACGGTCCTGGTGGCGGCGGGCTGCGGGACGCCGTTGACGGTGAGCGTGGGGTGGCTGCCGGGGATCCGGGCTTCCCAGGTGTAGGCGTCGGTGCCGGCGGTGTTGGTGAGGGTGGACTTCGTCGCACCGTCGTGGCGCAGGCGGAAGGTGTTGTGACCGATCGCCAGGTCGTCGATCTGCAGCCAGTCCGTGCCGGTGGGCAGGTGGGAGGCGGTGGTCAGGGTGCGGGCGGGGGCGTTCGGGTCGACGCCGAGCAGGCCCTCGACGGTCTGGCCGACCAGGGTGAAGGAGACCTCGGGGTAGTCGCCGTTGGGGCCCTGCCGGGTGACCACGTGCTGGTCGTCGCGCCGGTCGTAGACGTACTGCATCCACTTCCAGGCGGTGTCGTTGCGGTTGTAGGCGAAGAAGGTGTCGGGCAGGTAGGTGTAGGCCTCGATGTTGGTGGGCCGGTCGCTGCCGGCGGACTGCTGGTCGATGTAGTCGAGGTAGGCGTCGTTGCGGGGCCCGGCGTCGACCAGGTGCTTCATCGGCATGAACCAGCTGTTCTCCCGGCCCCAGCCGGTGATCGCGGCGCCGCTGGTGCTGTAGCCGCGGACCATGTCGGCGCCCGTGCCGGTCCCGCTCCAGGTGGTGTTGAAGTACGTCTTCAGGTCGGCGGCCTGCCGCGCGTACTGGGCGGAGAGCGCGCTGTCGCCCCGGCCGGCGGCGAGGTCGGCCATGGCGAGGAAGGCCTGGTACTGCGAGGCGATGGAGTCGCCGGCCTCGGCGAAGTGGTCGTCGCCGGTCTCGTCGTAGCTGGCCGCGCCGGAGAAGATGCCGAGGCCGGTGCCCTCGGCGACGCCGTTGGGCTTGGCGGAGTCGTGCAGGTCGATGAAGTCGCCAGTCGCCGCCGGGCGACCTGAGCAAGGGGGTAGGACATGGACATCTCTCGTCGGGGCATCCTGAGAGCGGGCGGCGCCCTCGCCGCGGGCGCCGGACTGACCGGCCTGACGGCCTGCAGCGGCTCGGGCGGGACCGGATCCGGCGGCGCCGGGTCCCCCGACCGGGGCGAGATCACGGTGTGGAGCTGGGCCGGCCCGGCGGCGGAACTGAAGGCGCTGACACCGGCGTTCAACGCCCAGTACCCGGACATCAAGGTGACGGTCGAGGACATCGGCAACCCGGCCATCTGGGACAAGATCACCACCGGCCTGGCGGCCGGCGGCACCGGCCTCGCGGACGTGCTGCACATCGGCGTCGACTACCTGCCCGGCTACGTCGAGAAGTTCCCCAACGGCCTGGCCGACCTCGGCAAGCTCGGCGCGAACCAGTACCGGGACGCCTTCGCGCAGGGCCTGTGGGCCACCGTCTCCGGCCGGGGCGGCCGGGTCAACGCCCTGCCGTGGGAGGCCAACTCGGCGGGCTTCTACTACCGCGCCGACGTGTTCGAACAGGCCGGGGTGGACGTGAAGTCCCTCGACACCTGGGACGACACGATCGAGGCCGGCAAGGTCATCAAGGCGAAGACCGGGAAGTACCTGCTCGGCATCGACAAGCCGGCCTCCCAGGCGGACGCCGCCAACTTCTTCCAGATGCTGCTCCAGCTCCAGGGGGTCTTCTACTTCAACCTCGACGGCGCGATCACCCTCGACTCGCCCGAGGCCGTCAAGGCGATGACGATCATCAAGCAGCTCAACGACGCCGGGCTGGTCAGCGACCTCTCCGGCGGATGGAACGCGCTGATCGCCTCGATCAAGGCCGGCACCGCCGCCGTCCTGCCCTGGCCGACCTGGTTCGGCGGGATCATCGAGGAGAACGTGCCGGAGGAGAAGGGCAAGTGGGGCGTGCGGCTGCCCCCGGCCGTGCGCCGCGGCGGCAGCACCGCCGCCACCGTCAACTCCACCCACCTGGCCGTCGCCGGCAGCAGCAAGCAGCAGGCCGCCGCCTGGAAGTTCGTCGAGTTCGCCCTCACCCGCCCCGCCTCGCAGGTGCGGATCTACCAGGACAAGGGCATCGCCCCGGCCCTGATGAAGGCCTACGACGACCCGGTCTTCCACACCCCGTCCGCGTTCTTCTCCGGCCGGCAGAAGGGCGAGGTGTTCCTGGCGGCCCTGCAGGCACCGTCCCCGGCCTACAACTACAGCGCCGACTACGCCCGCGCGCTCAAGGTCGTCACCGACGCCCAGACCAAGGTGCTGCTCAAGGGCGCCGACCCGGCCGAGGTGCTCAGGCAGGCCGCCGACCAGCTCGCCCAGCAGACGGGCCGCAAGGTCGTCCGATGAGCACCGGCCGCCGCCTCGCCCCGTACGCCTTCGTGCTGCCCGCGCTCGCCCTGTTCGCCGCGTTCAAGCTCTACCCGATCGCCTGGTCCTTCGTCCTGAGCCTCTACCGGACCGTCGACGGCGCCGACACCTTCGTCGGCGCCGACAACTACGCGCGGCTGCTGGACGACCCGCTGTTCTGGACGGCGCTGAAGAACACCGCCGTCATCCTGGTGATCCAGGTCCCGGTCATGCTGGCGCTCGCCACCGGGCTCGCCGTCGCCCTCAACTCCCGTCTGCTACGCGGCCGGACGCTGTTCCGGCTGGGGTTCTTCCTGCCCATGGTCACCGGCCTGGTCGCCTACGGCGTGGTCTTCTCCGTGCTGCTGAACGAGAAGTACGGGCTCGTCAACTGGCTGCTGCACTTCGCCGGCGTCGACGCCGTGCCCTGGCTGACCGACCCGCTCTGGGCGAAACTCTCCCTCGCCCTCGCGCTGACCTGGCACTACACCGGCTACAACGCGGTGATCCTGCTCGCCAGGCTGCAGACCGTCCCGCGCGAGCTGTACGACGCCGCGGCCGTCGACGGGGCCGGCGCGCTGGGCTCCTTCCGGCACGTCACCCTGCCCGGGCTGCGCCCCGCGCTGCTGCTCACCACCGTGCTGTCCACCATCGGCACCCTGCAGATCTTCGACGAGCCGTTCATCCTCACCCACGGCGGACCGGACAACGCCACCCTCACCATCGGCGTGTACCTGTACCAGAACGCCTTCAGCTACTTCGACTTCGGCTACGCCTCGGCCATCGCCTACGCCCTGGCCGTGCTGATCGGCATCCTCGGACTGGTCCAGTTCAAGGTGCTGGGAGACCCGTCATGACGCGCACCACCCGGGGCCGCGGCCTCGCGCTCAGCTGGGGCCTGGCGATCGCCCTGGCGGCCGTGCTGCTCCCGTTCTACTGGCTGGTGGTCGCCGCCACCCACAGCAGCGGCGAGATCTTCGACAGCCCGCCGCCGCTCACCCCCGGCGGCCACCTCGCGGCCAACCTGCGCAGCCTGCAGGACACCGCGCAGTTCGGCCGGGTGGTGCTCAACTCCCTGGCGATCGCGGCGATCTACACGCTGTGCGCGGGCACGGTGTGCACGCTGGCCGGCTACGCCTTCGCCAAGTACCGCTTCAAGGGCCGGGACGCGCTGTTCGGGCTGCTGATGCTGGGCCTGGTCGTGCCCGGCCAGGTCACGCTGGTGCCGCTGTTCAAGCTGATGGCGGACCTGCAGTGGCTGAACACCTATCAGGCGGTGATCCTGCCCAACCTGGCGCTGCCGTTCGGGATCTTCCTGATGCGCCAGTCGATGGGCGCCGTCCCCGACGAACTGCTCGACTCCGGCCGCATCGACGGCTGCGGCGAACTGCGGCTGTTCGTCCGGGTCGTGCTGCCGCCGATGCGCCCCGCCCTCGCCGCCCTCGGCATCTTCCTGTTCCTCTTCCAGTGGAACGACTTCGTCTGGCCGCTGATCGTGCTGCGCGACAGCGCCTCGCTCACCGTCCCCGTCGCCCTCGCCTCGCTCAAGGGCGTCACCGACACCGACTACGGCGCGATCCTCACCGGCACCGCCGTCGCCGCGATCCCGATGGCGATCGTCTTCCTCACCCTCCAGCGCCACTTCGTCTCCGGCCTGCTGGCCGGCGCCGTCAAGGAGTAACCACCGTGACCCCCCTGGCCCCCGAGGCCGTCACCACCGCCGAACTCGCCCCGGCCAGGTACGCGCCGCTGCTCGACACCGTCGAGATCGCCGTCCTCGCCGACGGCGCGGACACCGGATGGAGCCTGGACGACGCCGAAGCGGGCGTCAGAGTGCTGCGGATCGACGCGCCCCGGGCCGCGGTCGAGGTGCGCCTGTCCGTCCCGCTCGGCGACGCCGCCGGCTACTGGCACCCCGGCGCGGACTGGCGCCGCACCCTGGTCGCCGACTGGGCGGGCCGCGCCACCGTCAGCCTGGTCAAGGGACTGGCCGCCGGCAGCCTCTACGACCACACCGGCGCCACCCTGCTCACCTTCGCCACCGCCGACCCGGTGCCCGAAGTCGCCCTGCGCTACGGCGTCTCCGAGGAGAACGACACCCACGTCGTCCACCTCCACCTGCCGCCCGCCGACCGGCCGCACCGCCTGCTGCTGGTGCCCCGCGCGCCGACCGTGGCCGCGGCGCTGCGCCCGCTGCGGTCCTGGTACGCCCGGCACACCGCGACCATGCCCGTCCCGGAGGCCGCCCGCGTCCCGCTCTACTGCACCTGGTACGCCTACAACCAGGCGGTCAGCGCCGACCAGGTCGCCGCGCAGGCCCGGCTCGCCGCCGGCCTCGGCTTCGGCGCGCTCATCCTCGACGACGGCTGGCAGCGCCACGCCGCCGGCCGCGGCTACGCGGGCGTCGGCGACTGGACCCCCGACACGACCAAGTTCCCCGACCTCGCCGCCCACGTCGCCGAGGTCCGGGCGAACGGACTGCGCTACCTCGCCTGGGTCGCCCCGCTGCTGCTCGGCCCCGAGGCCGACTGCCACGACAGGTGGGCGCGCCACGCCCCCCGGGCCGCCGGCGTCCCCGGCGCCCACGTCCTCGACCCGCGCCACCCCGAGGTGCGCGCCCACGTCGTCGACACCTGCGTGCGCCTGGTCCGCGACTACGGCCTCGACGGCCTCAAGATCGACTTCCTCGAGGAGGCGATGGTCTACGCCCACGACGGCGGCGCCGACGTCGGCCGCGCCCTGCTCCAGCTGCTCGCCGAGCTGCGCACCGCGCTCGAAGCCGTCCGCCCCGACCTGCTGCTGGAGCTCCGCCAGCCCTACGTCGGCCCCGCCATGGCGGCCTTCGGCAACCTGCTGCGCTCCTTCGACTGCCCCGCCGACTCCACCGCCAACCGGGTGCGCACCCTCGACACCGCGCTGCTCGCGGTCGGCGGCGCCGTGCACAGCGACCCCGTGATGTGGGCGGCCGGCGCCCCCGTCGAGAGCGCCGCGCGCCAGCTGATCGGCGCCCTGCACGCCGTCCCGCAGGTCTCGGTCCGCCTCGACACCCTGCCCGACGCGCACCTCGACGCGCTGCGCTTCTGGCTCGCCGAGTGGCGGCGGCTGCGCCCGCAACTGCTCGACGGCACGGTGGAACCCGGCCGCCCGGACGAGCTGTGCACGCTGGTGGAGTCCGTCGCCGACGGCACCTGCGTGCTGGACGTGCACACCGAGCGGGCGGTGCCCGTCGCCCCCGCCGCGTTCACCGAAACCGTGCTGGTCAACGGAAGCGCCGCGAGCCGCGTCGTGCTGGACGTGCGGGACGGGCCGCACGTGGTCGAGATCACGGTGCACGGCCCCGACGGCCGTATCATCGAGCGGGTCCAGACCACCCTCGCCCCGGGCCTGTGCAGCGTCCAGGTGCCGCGGACGGGTCTGGCCCGGATCCGAAGCAAGGTGTGAGGCGGCCCGGTGGAGCACACGGACAACATGACGGACCGTCAGGCGAAGGGGAGGACGTTGAAGGTCGGCATCGTCGAGATCGCCGCTCACGCGGGCGTGAGCGAGGCGACGGTCAGCCGGGTGATCAACCGGCGTCAGGGCGTCGCCAAGACCACCCGGGACGCGGTCGAGCGGGCGATGAGCGAACTCGGGTACGAGCGCGCCGTCCAGGGCCAACTGGTGGCCGTGGTCACCGAGCACGTCTCCAACCCGTTCTTCGCCGACGCCGCCGAGCGCATCGAGGCCGCGCTCGCCCCGCACGGCCTCAAGACGGTGCTGTGCCCGGCCTTCCCCGGCGGCGTGCAGGAACGCGAGTACATCGGCGCGATCATCGACAAGGGCATCGCCGCGGTGGTGTTCCTGTCCGCCTCCAACACGGTCGAGGGCGCGGACACCGAGATCTACGAGATGCTGCGCTCGCGCCGCATCCCCTACCTCGGCGTCAACGGCGAGTTCGCGGACGGCGTGCCGGTGCCCGTCTTCTCCACCGACGACCGGCTGGCCGCCGAGCTCGCCGTGGACCACCTGCACCGGCTCGGCCACCGGGCCATCGGCATGGCCTCCGGACCCTCGGGCAACCACCCGGCCGACCGGCGGGTGCAGGGCTTCATCGACGCGATGGCCCGCCGCGGCATCGAGGACGCCCAGCGCCTGGTGATCCGTCAGTCCTACACCGTCGAGGGCGGACAGGCCGCCGCCGGCGCGTTGCTCGGCCTGGGCGCGACCGCGATCGTCGCCGCCAGCGACTACATGGCGCTCGGCGTCATCCGAGGCGTGCGCCGGCTCGGCCGCTCGGTCCCCGACGACGTGTCGGTGGTCGGCTACGACGGCACCATGATCACCGAGTTCACCGATCCGCCGCTGACCACCGTGCGCCAGCCCACCGACCGCCTCGCGCTGGAGGTCGGCCGCAGCGTGCTGGCGCTGGTGGGCGGCCGGGACACGCCCACCGGGGAGCTGCTCTTCGACCCCGAGCTGGTGATCCGGGCGTCCTCCGGCCCGGTGGCGGGGAGTTGAGGGTCCGTCGCCCGACGGGTCCGGGCCGTCAGGTGAGCGGCAGGCGGTCGACTCGGGCGAACTCGTAGCCCCGGTCGAGCAGGCCCTCGATCACGGCGGGCAGCGCGGCGGCGGTCTGCGAGCGGTCGCCGCCGCCGTCGTGCATCAGGATCAGCGAACCGGGCCGGGCCTGGTCCAACACGGCCCGGCTGATCGCCTCGGCGCCGGGCATCGACCAGTCGGCGGGTTCGACGTCCCAGAGCACCACGGTGGCCCCGTGCTCGGTCAGCCAGTGCAGTACCTCGGGGGAGCGGGAGCCGTACGGCGGGCGGAACATCCGCGGGCCGTCCCCGCCGACGGCCAGCGCGATCGCCTCGTCGGTGCGCTCCAGCTGGGCGAACAGCTCGCCCCGGGAGAGGTCCGGCAGGTACGGGTGCGACCAGGTGTGGTTGGCGATCTGGTGCCCGGCGGCGGCCATCCGCTCCAGCTCGGCGCGGTGCGCCAGCGCCTGCAGGCCGACGCAGAAGAACGTCGCGGGCACCCCGTAGCGGTCGAGCACGTCCAGGATCCGCCCGGTGTGCGGGGGGTTCGGGCCGTCGTCGAAGGTCAGCGCCACCACCGGGCGTTCGCAGCGGGCCTCCCACAGGCACCGGCCCGAGCGGCGCATCCGGTCGAGGTCGGCGGCGGCCGCGTCGATGTCCGCAACCGCCTGCTCGGCCCGCCCGGCCAGCGTGCCGGTGGCGATGCCGAGCCGGACGACCGCGCCGGGGTCGCGCACCGCGGCGCCCGCCAGCTCCGCCGCCGGGACGGAGCCGAAGGCCGGCCGGGCCGGGAGCACCCACGGGTCGGCCCGGAACACCGGCAGGCCGGCGTTCAGCAGACCGCCGTCGAGCAGCCCGTTGGTCGAGTCGATGACGGTCGCCAGCTCCTCGCCCGCGCGCGCGAACTCGCCCTGGAGAGCCAGGAGATGGTCGGTCAGCGCGCGGAGCCGGCCGGCCGCGAAGCGGGCCGCCGGTGCGGCCGGACGGCCCGCGTCGTCGAGCACGGCGACCTCGTAGCCGGACCCCGTCCAGGCGATTCCCGAAAAGCGCATCGTCGTTCTCCGCGGGGCCGGTCGCGGCCGGCCGCCGCGAGAACGGTTGGGAGCTTGGCGGACCGCCGCTCCGCCGTCAACCCGTCGCACAGGGCATGGAGCTGACGGGCAATCGTCCTGCGCAGGCGGGCCTGGTGTCGCTCGATCGAGCGAAGTCCGGGGCCGGGACGGCGATCTGGGCCGATGGGTCGTACTCGATCTGTCAGGGTGGGTGCGCGCCACCGACGAGAGGACTCACCGCCGATGACCGACGAGATCGCCTTCGCGAAGATCCACCCCGCGATCGGGGTCGCCCGGGTGGGCAACAGCACCCGGGCGGACGGCTGGTTCCACGGCCCCGAGACACCCTCGCCCGAACCGGCCGCGCCCGGCTCGCACAAGGACGACACCGGCGCGATCAAACGGCAGGCGGCGCGCTTCCGGATCTACGGCTACGACGCCGCGGGCCGCGTGGTGCGCGAACTCACCACCGCCGACCCGGGCGTGGCCATCGAGTGGGGCGTGCACGTCGCCAACCGGAAGGCCGCCTGGTACAACTTCGACCTCGCCTTCGACATCCCCGACATGGCCGGGATGAAGTCCGCCCGCCGCAACGCCAAGCAGACCGAGCGCGAGCACCTGGTCATCGACCCCGGCCGCAAGACCCTGCGGGCCGGCACCGCCGACCAGGTCGAGTTCACCGGCGGCACCTTCCTCGGCGTCCCCGTGCCGCTGGGCCGCATGCACACCGACGACCAGGGCCGCCTCGTCGTCCTCGGCGGCGCCGGCACCTCCGGCGCGCCCGGCGGCGAACAACTGCAGTCCTTCGGCAACAACGACGGCTGGTACGACGACACCTCCGACGGACCGGTCACCGCGACCGTCACGCTGAACGGCGCGCAGCTCCCGGTCACCGGCGCCTGGGTGGTGGTCGCCCCGCCCAACTTCGCGCCCGAGGTGAAGACCCTGCGCACCCTGTGGGACCTGCTCGACGACCTGTTCCGCGGGTCGGGCGGGCTCCCCGCCGACCCGGCCGTGAACTTCGCCCGCGACATCGAGCCACTCCTCCGGCGCTTCCACGAACTCCAGTGGGTCAACAAGGGGTTCGCCACCCACTACGGCCGCGGCGGCCCCGAGGACTTCCTCGCCCCCGCGCACCTGGACCGCCTGTCCAGCACCGCCGAGCGCAACCGCGAGCTGCGCCGGCAGGTCTACACCGCCATGCGCGACCACGCCCGTGACGGCCTGTCACCCCAGCCGTGGCCGTGGTTCTACGGCGACGCGATGGCCAGCCGGCCGAAGTCCCCGCTGCAGTACCTGACGCTCTCCGACACCCAGGTCGGACAGCTGGAGGCCTGGTCCAACGGCGAGTTCAGCACCGACCCCTGGCCCGGCTTCCCGCACCGCCTGGAGGACGCGCCGCTCGCCGACCAGCCGGGACTGCTGGACCGCGCCGCCCTCGACTTCTGCCTCGCCGACGCCTTCCACCCCGGCTGCGAGGTCACCTGGCCGATCCGGCACGCCACCCTGTACGAGGAGCCGCTGCGCGTCCGGCACCGCCCCGACGACCAGCCCGAACCCGACTACGGCCCCGAGCTCACCACCGCCCGCGCGCTCGGCGACGACGGCCCGCTGCACGCCCAGCCCCCCCGGCGGCCTGACCCGCTGGATGGCCATCCCCTGGCAGACCGACACCGCCAGCTGCCGCTCCGGCTACGAGTCCCAGGCGCTGCCGACCCGCCGCTACGACCCGCACGTGCCGACCTTCTGGCCCGCCCGCGTCCCCAACCACGTGCTCACCGACGCCGACTTCCGGATCGTCAACCAGGAGGACGGCCAAGGAGGTTCGGACGAGGAACGCGAGGACGCCTTCGCCCGCCGGGCCTCCTGGCTGCGCGGACTGCACGGCGAGTACCGCGACCAGCTGGCCCAGGCCGTGGCCGAGTGGTACCACTTCGGCATCGTCGAGCGCCGCCCGTACACCGTCGGCGACGGCAGGTTCCCCGACGTCCTGCAGGTCGAGTCCGTCCCCGGCTTCCCGCTGGATGGCGTCTCGCCCGACCGCAACCTGGTCACCCTGCACGTCCCCGAGGCCGCGGCCCTGGACACCGCCGCGTACGCCGGACTGCTCGGGGAGACCGCCGAGCGCACCGGGTACGGCACCCACGAGATCGCCGTCGGCTACATCGACAAGCTCGACCCGTTCGGCGAGGAGTCCACGAACGGGGGCGGGGCCAGCCGGGCGGAGGGCGGCGGTCAGTGAGTGCGGGCGCGGGCGCGGGTGTCGGTGCGGGCGTTGGTGTCGGCGGCGGTGAACTCCCGTGCTACGACGTGGTGGTGGCGGGCGGCGGTCCCGCCGGGGCGGCGGCCGCGCTCGCGCTGGTGCGGGCCGGGCGGACGGTGCTGCTCGCCGACGCCGGTCGCGGCCCCGTCCCGGTCGGCGAGGCGCTGCCCGCCGTCGCCCGGGTGCTGCTGGGCGACCTCGGTGCGTCGGCGGTCCTGACGGACGGTCACCTGCCGTGCCCGGCCAACCGTTCCGCGTGGGGGACGCCCGAACTCGGGGCGGTCGACGCCATCCTGGACCCGCACGGCCACGGCTGGCACCTCGACCGGCCGCTCTTCGACCGCCGGCTCCGCGCGCAGGCCCGCGCCCAGGGCGCCCGGTTGGCCCCTCGGACGGTGGCTCGCCCCGCCGCCCGGGCGGCCGACGGCACCTGGACGGTCGAGCTGCGCGGCGACGGGCACCGGCGCGCCGTGCGCTGCCGGTGGATCGTCGATGCGACCGGCCGGCGCGCCGCCGTCGCCACCGCGTGCGGGGCGCGGCGGCTGGTCCGGGACGGCCTGGTCGCCGTGCACCTGACGCTGGACCCGCCCGCGTCGCGGCCCGCCGACACCACGACCACCGTCGAGGCGGCCCCGGACGGCTGGTGGTACACCGCGCCGTTGCCCTCCGGACGGCGCCTGCTCGCCTGGTACACCGACGCCGACCTGCCCGGCGCGAGCCGTGAGCGGCCCGGGTTCGAGGCCCGGCTGGCCGCCACCCGCCACGTCAACTCCCTTGCCGCCGCCCACCCGTGGCCCCCGGACGCCAGGCCGCGCCGAGCCCCCGCCCACACCGCCCGGCTCGACACCGCGTACGGCGACGGCTGGACCGCCGCGGGCGACGCCGCCGCCGCGTTCGACCCGCTCTCCTCCCAGGGCATCCTCACCGCCCTCTTCACCGGCCTGCACGCCGGCCGGGCCGTCCACGCGCACCTCGCGGGCGACCCGCACGCGCTCCCCGCCTACACCGACACCCTCACCGCCGTCGGCGCCCACTACCTCCGCAACCACCGCACCCACTACACGCGCGAACAACGCTGGCCCGACCGGCCGTTCTGGCACCGGCGGCACCTGCCGGCTCCGGGTGGCGGCGGGCCGGGCTGACGGAGGGTGGGACTACGCTGCCGAGCAGTCAGGTCCGGCCGGTCAGCGAGGAGTACGTTTCGATGGTCCGCACGACACCGCCTCGGCCGGTCGACGTCGAGGAACTGTTTCCCGAACTGGCCGCGTACCGGGTGAACGCGGTGCGGCTGCACCCGCGGCGGGGCGAGCCGGGGGAGCGGGAGAGCTCGGTCGGGGGACCGGTGGTGTGGCCGCGCGGTGAGGCGTGGCCGCGCTGCGAGGAGGAGCACCCGGGGGCGGGGTACGCGCCGCCGGAGGGGGCGGGGGCGATCCCGCTGGTGCCGGTGGTGCAGCTGTTCGCCGCCGACGCGCCCGAACTCCCGTTCCCGGCGGGCACGGACGTGGTGCAGGTGCTGTGGTGCCCGTTCGACCACGAGGAGGACTACGCGCCGCGGCCCGCGGTGTACTGGTGGGACGGATCCCGCCCCGACCTCGCACCGGCCGACCCGCCCCGACCCGACGGTGCGCCCGAGGACTACCTCCCGGACCGCTGCGTGCTGCACCCGGAGCCCGTGGCCGAGTACCCGAGTTGGGACCTGCCGGCCGAGCTGCACGGGCGGCTCAGGGAGCGGTTCGACCGGCTCGAGGAGGAGACCGGGTGGTCGTACCAGCGGCACCTCTCGGTCCCCGACGGCATCAAGGCCGGCGGCTACCCGACCTGGACCCAGGAGCCGGACTGGCCGGACTGCCCGGGGTGCGAGCGCCGGATGGAGCACCTGCTGTCGATCGGCAGCGCCGAGTTCGACGGCGGGAGCTGGCGCGCCTGGCTGCCCATCGAGGACACCCCGGCCACCGGCACCGTCTGGGACCTGCCCTACGAGCGGCGCACCCTGGTCCAGGGCGCGCCCGGCCTGATGCTCGGCGACATGGGCGGCGTCTACCTGTTCACCTGCCCGCGCTGCCCGGACCGCCCGTTCGCGCACCGCTTCGACTGCTCGTGAGGGTGTCGGACGCCGCGCGCTGACGCCGCCGTCGGCGCCGGGAACGGAGGGCGCGCAGGAGCGCGGCGTGGAGGGCGACGGTGCCGGCGGTGGCGACGCCGGCGAGGTAGGCGGGGAGCGCGGTGCGGAGGGCGTCGATCACCGGTGGCCGTCCGCGGTGGTGCCGTCCGCGGTGGTGCCGTCCGCGGTGGTGGCGGCCGCGCGGGTGCGGGCGGTGTACCGGTCGCCGAGGCGCTTGAGCTTACGGCGTACGCGCTCGCCGAAGGCCTCCGGGTCGGGTCGGCCGGCGAAACGTGCGGCCTCGGCCCAGCTGCCGGTCGAGGGATGCGCCCAGGCCATGGCCACCGCGCGTTCGGCGCGGGTGAGTTGGGCCACCACGGCGGCCACCCGGGGGTCGTCGAAGGCGGCCTCGAAGACCAGGTCGTCCATGCGCAGCTCGCCGGCGACCAGGTCGAGCAGGGTCAGCCCGTCGCCGATCGGCGTCTCCAGCAGGAGCACGCGCGAGCCGCGGACCCGGCGCCGCCAGACCGGGACCGCGGCGCGGTGCAGGGCCTCGGCCTCGGACTTGATCCGCCCGACCACCGAGGCGTCGATCCGGCCACCGTGGTTCAGCGGATCGGCCCAGCCGCCGATCAGCGCGGTGCTCACCGCGTCGTCCCACTGCGGGCCGCGGGCCAGCACGAGCGTGCGGCGGGTGAACTCCGCCACGACGTTCGGCCCGCAGGCGTGGCCGACGATCGCGTCGCGGGCCTGCAGGGCGCGGAAGACGGCGGTGTCCAGGGGCTCCACCGGGCGGGCCGCGCCGTCCGCGCTGTCGGCGCTGTCGGCCGGCTCGACGAGGAGCTTGCGGGTCACCGCCCGGCAGGCCACCGCCCAGCCGTACTTGCCGCCGGCGTCGCGGTCGACCGCCACGCTGCCGTCCGGGCCGAACGACAGGGCGAAGTCCTTGTCCCAGCGCAGGCCGTAGGGCGAGTAGGGCGCGTGCTCGTGGTGCTGCTCGGGATGCCGGCCGTGGTGCTGGTCGGGGGAGTGGGACACGGTGCGGGGTCTCCTTGCGGGTGCGGACATAGCCTCCCTTCTCGGCCCCGGGCCGGGCCGCAAACGGCAAAGAATCTTGAACCGGTCGATGTGACGGCCGTCACATCGCTGGATTCCGTGCGGCGGGGCTCCCTAACATGAGCACCACTCGCATTCTGCTTCCCGTTGCCCGGCTTCGGAGGACTCGCATATGACGGACCGTCACGCTCTGCCCGCAGGCTTCCGGTGGGGCGCGTCCACCGCGGCGTACCAGATCGAGGGCGCGGTCGACGAGGACGGGCGCGGACGGTCGGTGTGGGACGTGTTCTGCGAGCGCCCCGGCGCGGTGAAGAACGGGCAGAGCGGGCGCGAGGCGTGCGACCACTACCACCGGTGGGCCGAGGACGTGGAGCTGATGCGCGACCTGGGGCTGGACGGGTACCGGTTCTCGATCGCCTGGCCGAGGATCCAGCCCACCGGCAAGGGCGCGGTCAACGCGGCCGGCCTGGACTTCTACGAGCGGCTGGTGGACGGGCTGCTGGACGCCGGGATCACCCCGCTGCCCACGCTGTTCCACTGGGACCTGCCGCAGTCCCTCGAGGACGAGGGCGGCTGGCTCAACCGCGAGACCGCGTACCGGTTCGGCGAGTACGCGACGCTGGTCGCGGACCGGCTCGGCGACCGCGTCCCGGCGTGGATCACGCTGAACGAGCCCTTCGTGCACATGGTCTTCGGCTACGCGCTGGGCATCCACGCCCCCGGGCGGGCGCTGATGCTGGACGCGCTGCCCGCCGCCCACCACCAGCTCCTCGGACACGGGCTGGCCGCCGCCGAACTCCACTCCCGCGGCCTCGACGTGCTGATCGCCAACAACCTGACGCCCGTTCAGGTCGCGAGCGAGACGGCGGAGGACCGGGCCGCCGCCGACGCCTACGACGCCCTGCACAACCGGCTGTTCACCGACCCGCTGCTGCTCGGCCGGTACCCCGACCTGTCCGCGTACGGCCTCGGCCCCGACCTCGGCGGCGCCGTGCGTGACGGCGACCTCGCGCTGATCGCCGGGACCCCGCTCGCCGGACTCGGCGTCAACTACTACAACCCCACCCGGATCGCCGCCCCCACCGACCCGGGCCTCCCCTTCGCCGAGGCGCCCATCGACGGCGTCCCCCGCACCCACTTCGGCTGGCCGGTCGTCCCGTCCGGCCTGCACGAGCTGCTGCTCACCCTCCGCGAGCGGTACGGCGACGCCCTCCCCCCGATCACCGTCACCGAGAACGGCTGCTCCACCGAGGACACCCTCGACGACACCTTCCGCATCGACTACCTCGCCGCCCACCTCGACGCCCTCGCCCGCGCCGCCGCCGACGGCATCGACCTGCGCGGCTACTACACCTGGTCCCTGCTCGACAACTTCGAGTGGGCCGAGGGCTACGACCAGCGCTTCGGCCTGGTCCGGGTCGACTTCGAGACACAGGTGCGCACCCCGAAGGCCTCGTACGCCTGGTACCGGGACCTGATCGCCGCCCACCGGGCGAGGTGACGATCGCTAGGAGCGGAGCAGTCCGTCCAGGAAGGCGTTGCCGAACACCCGGTGCGGGTCGTGGCGGTCCAGGACGGCGATCGCCTCGTCCCAGCCCGGGCCGCCGCCTGCGCGGAGGCTGTCTGGGATGACGCGGCCGAGCACGTCCGGGTCGGCCCAGGCGGCGTCCTGCGTGTAGGCCCAGCCCTTGGACCACTCGACCCGCAGGCCGGCCCGGGTGCCGTCGAAGGTTCGCAGCAGGAACTGTTCGAGATCCCGGCAGAACCGGTGGAGGCCGGGGGTGCCGGGCAGGCTGAGGATGTCCACCCAGACGGCGGTGTCCCACTCGGGCTTGTCCGGGCGGGGCCGCAGGGCGGACAGCAGTGGCGGTCGGGCGCCGGGCACGCCGGAGACGGCCGGGTCGTCCAGGCCGGTGACCCTGATCTCGACGGCCCCGTTCACCGGGTACTCGCCGCGCTGCTGGTACTCCGTCAGCAGACCTTGGTAGCCGGTGGTGAACTCGCTGACCACCCACTGGAGATCGGCCCGTCGGGCAAGCACCGCGTACCCGCTGGCGGTGACCCGCAGGGTGGTCGGCCGGACGTACTGGAGCAGGGCCCGCGAGGGGCCCCAGAGGTCGGAGTGCAGGCCGTCCGCGAGCAGGTGGGTGAGCAGCTCGCCGGTGAGCAGGCTGCGCAGCAGGCCGGTGGAGAGCAGGACGTCGGTCAGGTCGCCGGTGAGGCCGATCTTGGTGATCAGGAACTGGAGTTGGCCGAAGGTCGGGGCCAGCCACCAGGCTCCTTCGACCAGTTGGCCGGCGAGTTCGGCCACCGGCTCGGGGATGTTGTCGGAGAAGGGGTAGTTGTACGGCTCCGTGACGGTGCGGGCGGCGAACGGGCGGGTGGGGGCGACCTGCCAGGTCTTGAGCCAGGGGTGCGTGGTGAAGGCGTACCAGATCGCCTCGGCGCGGCCGTCCCTGGCGACGAAGTCGGCGAAGGTGCGGCTGCCGGACGTCCCCGGTGCGGCGAAGAGTTCGGCGGCCGGGACGTCGACGCGGCTGACGCAGCGCAGGTTCGGGTCGGCGCCGACCCGCAGCACCACCTCGGTGAGGAAGGCTCGGCCCAGCTGGACCAGGAAGGCGGCACTGTCGGCCTGGCTCCGGTCGAACTCCTTCAGCACGTACCGGACTTGGGCGTCGTCCCAGACCACGGCGGTGAGCGAGACGACGTGATTGCTGAGCGAGCCGTAGCCGTGACCGACGGGCGCGGTCTCGCCGGTGGCCGGCACGGCGGTGCCGTGGCCGCCGATGGCGAGGACGCCGCCGACGGTGAGGTCGCCGGGTGCGGGGCAGGCGGTGACGCCGAGGCCGTGATCGGCCAGCCGGGCGAGCAGGTCCTCCATCGAGGCGCCGGTCTGCACCCGAACGGTCGGAGCCCCGGCCGCTGAACTCCCCGTCAGGGTGATGGCGGTGAGGCTCCGGGTGGTGTCGACCAGCAGCACCTGGGCCGTGGCAGGGGTACCGGGGGCGACGGTGAGCGGCGCCCAGCCGTGCCGGTACCCCTGCGGACGCAACCGCCAGCCTGCGGCACGGGCCCAGTCGGCGAGGTCGGCGACCTGGTGCGGATCGGTCGGGGCGCAGACCCAGAGCGGGTCGGTTCGGACCTCACCGGCCCAGTTCTCGTACACCCTCTGATAGGGCACCAGCCCGGCCGGGAGGCCGGCGGGCGCGGTGCCGACCGCCCGCGCACTGTCCGGCCCGACGGTGCCGCGCAGCAGCCACACGGCGGCGCCCCCACCGAGTCCGGCAAGCGCCTGACGCCAAGTCAAGCCATCGCGTCTGTCGTGCTGTTGGTCTGCCACGAGGTGACGCTATCAACGGAGAAGGCTGCGGCACTGACGCTCTCGACGGAGACCACGCCGCGAGTCGCCTCCGGCTCGGCCGGAGGATCTCCAAGCGAACGAGGCGAACGAGGCGTACGAGGCGTACGAGGCGTACGAGGCGACCGGGCGCGTCCGGAACATCGGTGCCCGCCGGAAGCCGAGGGAAGGGTCGGCGGCCGGCGGGCCCGCCGGGGTGGTCGCGGCCACGAGCCGGGCGCGGATTCGGCGGGCTATCGGGTCACGAGGGCGTGGACCGGGTAGACCTTCGGCTGCGGGTTCTGAACCCCCAGTTCGGTCAGAATCGGAACGATGGCCTTGCCGAACTCCCGGAACGCCTCCTCCGACTCCCAGACGTCCACGACGAGCCAGCCGTCCGCCGTGGGCGCGGCGGTGTGCGAGATGAGCCCCGCCACCGGCCAGTCCGCCGGGCTCGTCACCGGTCCCGGACGGCCCGCGACCATCTCCGCGCTCTTGTCGTACTGAGCCTGGGTCATCCCCGGCACCTCGAAGACCGCCACGATCGCCATGCTGCACTCCCTTGACATCGATCGAACTCCAACAGGCCGAGTTGACCACCCGGGCTGTCCGCCCGCACACCAGCCACAGCGAACGGGTGTGTCCAGGGGGCCCGTCGCACGTTCGGAACGGCGGGATCGACGGGGGATGTGCAGCGGGATGCCTGACACCTCGTCGGCCTCCGCGGCTTCCCGGCGGGCGCCGACGGGTCGTCAGGCGCATGACGACCCGTACGACGGGTAATACGCTCGTGTGTTCGGGAACTGGCGAGTGCAGCGAGGCGTGCTGCTGATCTGCGCGGCGCTCGGCCTGACGGCGGGCCTGTGCCTCTGGTTCGCGCGCGGCTTGCCGGACTTCGGCGAGAGCCTGGCCCTCAACATGGCCCCCGAACTCCTCACCACCATCACCACCCTGCTGGTCATCCAGCCGGTGGTGACCAGGCTGGAGGAGGATCGGGTCCGCGAGCACCTCCGGCTGGACTTCGGCTCCTTCTGCGACAAGGTCGCCCAGACCAGCGACATCGTCTGCATCCTCGACACCACCTCGACCATGATCTCGGGCGACACTGCCCAGCGGTTCGCCGACGCCGCCGCCTCCGCGATCGGCCGGGGCGCGATCCTGCAGATCATGTTGCTCGACCCGGATTCCCTCGCCGCCCAGCAGCGCTCCCACGAGCTCAGCGCCGATGTCCGGCTCGAAATCCTCCGCACCGTCCGCGACCTGCGCCGGATCGAGACCCGGCTCGCACCCGAGCGCCGCGCCCAACTCCAGGTCCGCGTCTACGATGCCGCGCCGTCCATCCAGCTCTACCGCTGCGGCCAGCGGATGATGGTGAGCTTCTTCCCGGTCGACCGCCGCTCCGGTGACGCCCAGCAGCTGGAGGTCCGTGTCACCACTCCGCTCGGCTCCTTCGTCTCCGAGCGCTTCGCGGAGCTGTGGAGCAGCGGACGGTCCATCAACGACCTGCTCAAGAAGCAGGTCCAGCTCCTGGACGACTCCGGCGCCGTCGGCGAACCCATGTGGCTGGAATACGTCCAGACCGACGGCGGCATCTACGTCAGCGACCACCGCCTCCTCGTCGAGCTCGCCCGACGGGGCGGCCGTCCCGTTCGCGCGCTCCTCGACGGCGGTGCCGCGCCCGTCTTCCACCTCGCCCTCCTGGAGGACAGCGAAGCCCCCTTGCGCGGAGCCCTCATCTCCGCCCACGCCGAGAAGTACGGTTCCGACGCCGACGTCTTCATGAGTTTCCGCCCTGCTCAGACGGCCGTGGAGCAGTGAGCCAGTTGATACCCGTCACAGCCACTTGATGGAGCAGCCCATGCTTGCCCGGTGGGGTTCCGGGACGGGCTTGCCGGCGAGGACCAGGCGGATGGCGTGGCGCAGGAGTTCGCCGGTGACCGGTTCCTGGTTGCCGGGTGTGGACTTGTCCATGGCGCCGCGGTAGGCCAGCTCCCGGCGGGCGTCGTACAGGAAGAAGTCCGGTGTGCAGGCTGCACGGTACGCCCGGCCGACGGACTGGTCGACGTCGAGGAGGTACGGGAAGGTCCAGCCCGTACGCGCCAGCTGGCTGCGCAGCCCGTCGGCGTCGTCGGTGGGCGCGATGGCCGGGCTGTTGGTGCAGATCCCGACGACGGCCAGGTCCGGGAACTCGCCGACCAGGCGGCCGAAGGCCTGCTCGACATGCCTGACGTACGGGCAGTGGTTGCACAGGAAGGCCACCAGCAGGGCCGGTGCCGCGGCGAAGTCGTCCCGTGCCACGGTTCGGCCGTCGGTCGTCTGCAGTGAGAAGTCGGGTGCGGGCGTGCCCAGCGGAACCATGGTGGAGATGACGGCCATCTGGCTCACTCCCTCCGGCTGACCGAAGCGGCCGACGCGGGTACTCCCGGCGTGTACTCCCATGGTCGTCCCGCAGTGCCAGTGGTTGCCAGTGGTCGCCGGTGGTCGCCAGTGCCGCCGCGTCGGGTCGTCGCCGTGATCGAATCGTGGGAACAGCTCGCACTGGTCTACGTCTCGTCCGACCGTCGAAGGAGCCCCCACCGTCCCATCCCTCGATCAGAGCATGGACATGAGAGATGACGGCACGTCCGGGATACCGGTGCGGTCCGGGGTGTTGGCGATGTGGTCAGGGCCGGCCAGGACGGGCCGGGCCCGCTCACCAGGGAGTGCTCGGCTCGTACGGCAGGCCGGTCGCCGCTCGGCCTATGCTGGCGCTAGCGGCGAGAGGTCCAGTGTTGCGGTCTGCCGATCGGCCGGACCAGGACGTAACCGACTGCCTTGAGCGAGGTGGACCACGGTGAGCAGTGGCACTCCTGGCGCCCCTCTGAGCTCGCACCGCGACCCGCAACCGCAGGGTGACGCCTACGCGGTGGTCGACCCCGCCGGCCGGCTGCTGCACTGGAGCCCCGGCGCGGAACACCTGCTCGGGTACTCGGCCGACCAGGTCCTGGGCACGGCGGTGACCGACCTCCTCGGTGACTGCGCGGACACCGCCCGCTTCGATGCCGACCGGTCCGGCTACCTCGGCATCACCTGGCTGCGTCACCGCGACGGCAGGACGATCGAGGCCGCGCTCTGGGCCACCCCGCTCAGCGGCGCCAGCGCCGGGGCGAGCCGGCTGATCCAGGCCGACCGTGGCGACGCCGTCCGGCGGGCCCAGTTGGACCGTGCCCTCCTGAAGGGGCTGTTCACTGACTCCCCCGTCGCCATTGGCGTGTTCGACGCGGACCGGCGCTTCCTCGCCCTGAACCGGGCCGGTCGGCGGGCGGGCGGCTTCACCGAGATCAAGGGCCGAACGCTGCGGGACGTGGCGCCGCCCGGACTGCTGGACCTGGACGCGTTCGAGGAGCGGCAGCGCGCCGTCCTCGACACCGGCGAACCGCTGGTGCGCGTCCGGGTGGAGGGAACCTCGTCGTCGCCGAGCCGTCGCCGCCTGGTCTGGTCCGAGACGGTCATCCCGCTGCGCAGCGGCACCGGCGAGCCGATCGGCCTGGTACATATCCTGGTCGACACCTCCCGGGAGGAACAGGCCAGGGAACGGCTGCGGTTGGTGAACGAGGTCGGCCTGCGGATCGGCGGCCGGCCCGACGTTCAGCACATCGCGCAGGGGCTGGCCGACTTCGTGGTCACGGAGTTGTGCGACTACGCCCATCTCGACCTCTTCGAGCACGCCTTCGGAACCGTCGAGCCGGAGGCCGGCGCCATCGCCTCGGAGCGCCCGCTGCTGAGGGCGGCGACCGCCACCACCGCCGACTGGTGGCCGGCCCGGACGGTGGCGGACGTCGGGGAGGCGGACCCGTTCGCATCCGCACCCGGCGGGCCCGAGCTGCGGTCGCTCGCCAGCGGGCAGCCGCTGCTGCTGACCGGCGAGGGGTGGTACTCGGCCGCCGTCGACGGCGGCAACGCGCGGGCCGCCGCTGCGGCACGTGACCACGTGCACTCATGGCTGGCCGTGCCGCTGTCCGTGCGGGGCGTGCCGTTCGGTGTCGCCGTCTTCGCCCGGTTCACCGAACCGGGCAGCGAGGCACGCGCCTTCGACAATGATGACGTGGCCACCGCCGTGGAGATCGTGCAGCGTGCCGGCATCGCCATCGACAACGCCCGCCGCTTCGGGCGGGAGCGGGTCCGGTCCCAGGACCTCCGGCGCCGACTGCTGTCGAGGCCGCTGTCCGACATGGACACCGTCGACGTGGCCTACCGGTACCTGCCGCCACGCGGCCCGAGCGGGCTCGGCGGCGCCTGGTACGACGTCATCCGACTCTCCAGCGCCCGGACGGGTCTGGTGGTCGGCGACGCGGTGGGGGAGGAGCTGCATGCCGCGGTCTACATGGCCCGGTTCCGGACGGCGACCCGGGTCCTCGCCGCCATGGACCTGAGTCCCGACGAAGTGCTCGCCCGTTTGGACGCACATGTGAAGCGCGTCACGGCGGACTTCGCCGTCGGAACCGGCCCGATCGGGACCACCTGCCTGTTCGCAGCCTTCGACCCGATCAAGAGCGAGCTGTCGCTGGCCAGCGCCGGCCATCCGTTGCCCGTGATCCGCAGCGCCGACCAGGGCCTGAGGGTCCTCGACATGCCGATCGGCCCGCCGCTCGGGGTCCAGGGCACGCCGTACCAGAACACCACCATGCCCTGGAGCGAGGGGGACGTGCTGATCCTCAGCACCAAGGGCCTCGGCGCGGACAGCGACGGCCGGCCGGCGGCGCTGCTGGCTGCGTTGGGCTCGCTGACCCTGCCGGCTGGGCCGCACGTCGACCTGTCGGTGCTGAGCACCCGCCTGATCGGCCGGCTTGCGTTGCCCGATCGGCTCTCCGACGCCGCCGTGATGGCTGTGCAGCCGCACAAGCTCGGCTCGGAGCACCACGTCAGCTGGGATCTGGAGGACGATCCCACGGAGGTCGGCCGTGCCCGCACGCTGGTGACCGAGCAACTGAAGGCATGGGACCTGGCAGAGCTTGGATTCGAGACCGAGTTGATCGTGAGCGAGCTGGTCACCAACGCACTGCGGTACGGCAAGCCGCCCATCCAGCTGCGGATGATCCTCGACCACGGTCTGACCTGCGAGGTGGTCGATCACAGCAGCACCTCACCGCACGTGCGGCACGCGGCGGACACCGACGAGGGTGGCCGTGGGCTTTACATGATCGCGCAGCTCGCCGACCTGTGGGGGACCCGCTACCACGACCGCGGCAAGACCATTTGGGTTCGGCAACCGGCTCCCGCCCCGACCAAGCCCAGGTCGCCGGCCGACCCCGACCGGACCCGACCAGGGTTCGCCTAGCCAGTTGAGACCTTGTCCTACGTGGTGATCTTCGCCAGTCGTTTGACACGGCGCCGGTCGACGAGCTGGAACACGTCCTCGACGCCTTCGCCCCGCACACGATCACACCGCAGGCAGCTACCCGGAAGCGCCGGGACGGCCAGGTGGTTCGACACCGTGATCTCCCGGGCCCGCATGCACCCCCGCCCGGCTGCTGCTCGACGCGGCTCGGCAGGGCCCCAGGTGACCCCCGGGCTGCCGCAGATCGGGGTCTCGGTAGGAACGGAAAACCGGCGGCGGGCGCCAGAGCGTCTTGTCTCGCAAGCTCACGTCTTCCGGGCGCCGGACGGCGGTGACCCGGGCGAGGCAGATTGCCTTGGTCTTGTCCGGCGGGGAGGGACGGCGCTCGATGCCGAAGGTCGGGTCGGTGGTGATCCAGCCCTGCCGCAGCCACCATCCGATCGCCTTGCGCACCACCGACAGCTCGCGGTTCACGGTGTCCGGCCATCTCGTCCGCGCGGGCGGCAGTAAGTCGTGGATTTACCACGGCAGGGCTTCCGGCCGTCGTTCGGCGGCGGCAGCGAGTTGGCCCGCCAGGTCCTTGAGGGCTTGGCGGAGTTCGTCGGGGCTGTGGATGGTGAAGGGCCACTCGAGCGAGGCGAGCAGGTGTGCCATGCCGTCGAGGCGTTCCGCCCGTGCCTGCATCAGCACGCCGGTGGGTTGGGCGGTGAGCGTGACGGCCGCGCGAGGCAGCCTCCGGGCGATCTCGTCGAGAGGGCCGTGGATCGTCACCTCGACCTGCCAGGGGTAAGGCCCCTGGGCGAGGTTCGCAGTGAGGTGGGCGACCGGGTCGAAGCCGTCAGGGGTGGCGAAGGTCTGCGGGCGGGGGGTGACGGAGGCGATGCGATCGATGCGGAAGGTCCGCAGGTCGTCGCGGAGGCGGTCGTGGCCGACGAGGTACCAGCGGCCGGTATGGAAGACCACGCCGTAGGGGTCGATGTCGCGCTCGGTCCGGTCCTGCCGCCGGGACAGGTAGGCGATCCCAACGGTCGTCCTGGCACGCGAGGCCTGGGCCAGGTCCAGCAGGACACCGCTCCCGGGTGCCTGCGCGCTCACGGCGTTGGCGGTGAAGGACAGGGTCTCTCGCATGGCGGCGAGCGGCTCCCGCAGGGCCTGCGGAAGCACGCGCTCGATCTTGGCCCGGGCGCCCGCGCCGGCCAGCACCGTCGTACCCATCCCGAGCCGGTCGGCCGCAAGGAGTCCGAGGACGACCGCGAGGGCCTCGTCATTGGTGAGCACCAGGGGCGGCATCCGGTAGCCGCGGGCCAGTCGGTAACCGCCATGGCGGCCGCGCTGGGCCTCTACGGGGATGCCGAGATCGCGCAGGTGGGCGACGTACCGGCGGACCGTGCGGACGTCGGTGTCCAGCCGGTCGGCCAGCTCCGTCCCGGTGAACCCGGCGTTCGACTGGAGCAGTTCCAGCAGGGTCAGGACGCGGGTCAGGGGATGCGACATGGATCACTCGACATTTCAGGGCTGATTCTGTCCTGTATCGACTCTACGCTCCTCTGCAGCACCTACTCCAGGGAGATCAGATGGCCACCTTCGTACTCGTTCCCGGCGCCTGGCTCGGCGCGTGGGCCTGGCAAGACACCGCCGACGCGCTGCGGGAGCACGGCCACACGGCGCTGCCACTGACGCTGACCGGCTTGGCCGAGCGCGCCGGGGAGGGCGGGCCCCAGACAGATCTGGACGCGCACATCGCAGACATCACCGACTTCGTCGAGAAGAACGAGCTGCGCGAGGTCACCTTGGTGGCGCACAGCTATGCGGCTGCCCCCGTCACCGGGGCGGCCGGACGACTCGGCGACCGGCTGGAGCGCGTGGTCTACGTGGACAGCGCCCCGTTCGCCGCGGGAATGCGCATGCTCGACCTCATGCCGCCGGAGGTAGCGGACCAGCTGAGCCGGCAGGTCGCGGCTCACGGCGACGGCTGGCGGCTCCCGATGCCGCCGTTCGAGGTCCTGGGTGTGTCCAGCAGCCTCGACGGACTGGATGTGGGACAGCAGGACGTGCTGAGCGCTGGTGCCACCCCTCAGCCGTTCGGCACCTACACCCAGCGGCTGGCCGGCCCGGCCGAGCCCGGCCCCGGTGTGGACCGTGTCCTGGTCGCCTGCCACGACTTCCAGGGCCTGCTGGACAGCGGGGTGCCGATGCTGGCCTTCCTCAACCACGCGCCGTGGCGGCGTTTCGACCTGTCCACCGGGCACTGGCCGATGCTGTCGGCGCCCGCCGAGCTCGCCGACATCCTCCACACGGCCGTCTCCTGACCGACACTGACGCACAGCGCATGCCCGACCACGAGGGTGTTCGCGGGCTGCGGGCCCGCGCGCAGGCGTTGGCCGGCGGAGTGCGGGAAGGCTCCGCCACGGCGGTCGCCCGCCTTCGACGGCGACCCGACGACCTCGGTCACCATCGCCCCCGACCCGACGGGCGCCGCCTCCGTGGGCATCGACCTCGGCGCCGGCCACGCGTCCCCGGTCGTCGCGGTCCGCTACCTGCCCGCGATGAGCTCACTGACCGCCGGCAACGGCGGAAACGAACGCCTCGCCCAGAAGACCATGGTCGGCGGCCAGTTCCAGGGCTGCACCAGCGGACCGGCCGCGGGCTGCGGGACGATCGCGACCATCGCCTACCGTCCCACCGGCGACTGGCAGGTGCTCCCGATCGGCGACACCACCGCCTAACAGGCCATGGCGGCCTGGTTGGCGGAGACGGTGTAGCCCGACGACGAGCCCGTCCAACCGGAGAAGCCGAGGCTCGCCGGGGTCGCCTGGGCGACCGGCGCCTCCTGGCCGTCTACGTAGACCTGCCTGCTGGTACTGCCGGCCGGCACCGGAGCGGACCAGACGCCGCTCGATCCGACCTGCGTCCAGCCGGTGACCCGGGAGGCCCCCGAGATCACCGGGTGCGCACCGGGCGCGGCCTGCCAGACCACGGGATGGCCCGCGGCACCGGAGTCCCCGGCGCCGAACGACCAGGTGCTCGACAGCCGGTACGTGCCGTCGGCCAGCAGCGCGCTGACGTCCGCGCCGCTGTTCGCCGCGAGCTGGGTCCTGACCGCGCCCTGCGCTTCGGCCAGGGAACACGGCGACGACACCGAGCAGTTCGTGCCGGTTCCGGACGGCGAGGCGTAGAGCGTGACGGTCGGTGCCGCCCCGGCGGAGGGGACCGCGGACAGCGCCACCGCGGCGGCCAGGACCGTTCCGGCCGAGCCGATGCGGCGCAGTGCTCTGCGCGTGAGTGAGTGTTCGACTGCCACGGGCGTCATCTCCTGATAGCGGGATCGGCCGTTTCGGCCGGATGCCGGGACGGGGCTTCCCGGACGAGCCGCACGGGCCGGCCGGCCCGATCGGGTTTCCGTGGTCCGGTGGCAGCGTCCTTCCGGAGACGTCGGAGTCGGGACGTGTGGAAGCGCCGTATCGGTACCCAGGCCGGGGCGGAGGCCCGCCGGGCAGCCCCTACAGCCGATGTTTGCTGAATTTTGACCACCTCTGATGCCGTGTCAAGCGTTCTGGCACGTCGCAGCGCCCTCTTCAGGATTGACTACATCGGAGGAGTCATATGGCGAAGCCCCGGTGGTCCAGGGGGACTTGGGAGGTCAACCTGGTGCCACCGGGGCCTGGTCGGGTGGGTCTAGACGCCGTAGACCGCGAACTCCCAGAGGGAGTAGCCGTACGCGGTGCCGCGCTGGGTGCCGAGCATGCGGATGTAGCGGCCCGAACCGTTGAGCCCGGTCAGGTCGTTGACGCCGCCGGTGCCGGTGGTGGTGGAGTAGATCGAGGTCCAGGTCGTGCCGTCATCGGACACCTGGATCTGGTACGCCTTGGCGTAGGCGGCCTCCCAGGTCAGCTTGACCTCGTTGACCGTGTGGACGGCACCGAGGTCGACCTGGATCCACTGCGGGTCCGAGTAGTCGCTCGCCCACCGCGTCGCCGGGTCGCCGTCGACCGCGAAGGACGGCGCCAGTCGGCTGAGACCGGACTCGGTGCTCGAGGCGAGCGCGGTCTTCCCCGCGGCCAGGTTCGCCGAGGCTCCGTAGACCTCGAACTCCCAGAGCGAGTAGCCCCAGCTGGTGCCGCGCTGGGTGCCGAGCATGCGGATGTAGCGGCCCGAACCGCTGAGTCCGGTCAGGTCGTTGACGCCGCCGGTGCCGGTGGTGGTGGAGTAGATCGAGGTCCAGGTCGTGCCGTCATCGGACACCTGGATCTGGTACGCCTTGGCGTAGGCGGCCTCCCAGGTGAGCTTGACCTCGCCGACGGTCCGGACGGAGCCGAGGTCGACCTGGATCCACTGCGGGTCGGAGTACAGGCTGGACCAGCGGCTGCCGTAGCTGCCGTCGGTGGCGTTCGAGGCGGTCAGCCCCGCGGTTTCGGCGGACGAGGCGGTGGCCGGCCGGTTGAGGGCCAGATCGCCGGCGGCCACGTCGACCTGCCAGCCGGGGATGTGGCCGACGGCGGTGATCACCTGCTGGAACTCGCCATACGTGGATACCAGTTTGGGCGAGCCCCAGGTCTGCTGCGCCAGTGCGCGGAGCGGGTTCGCGATGCCGCCCGCGACCTGGCGCTCGGTCTCGGCGTTCGGGTTGTCGCACCACACGTGGAGGATGGACCCGAGGTTCCTGGTCTGGTCGGTGATGGTGGTGCCGCCCTGGAAGATGCCGGGGTTCCACTGCTCGTACATGTACGTCGTGTCGGGCTTCGAACCGCCCAGGACGTAGTAGGTGGGCGTCCAGCTGCCGTTGTTCACCAGGTGGCCGGCGGTGACGAGCTGCTGCGGCGTCAGGCCGTAGTTGTACCAGTAGTCCACGATGATGTCCGGGGCGACCGGGATCGTGCCGTCGCCGGACTTGATGCCGTCGTTCCACATGCGCATCGTCTTGCCCGCGCCGCGCACCAGGCCGTCCGCCCAGCGCACGAAACCGTAGAACACGTCCTTCGCGGTGGCGCCCGCCCCGTACTGCTGCCGCGCGTACGCGAGCAGCTGCGGGTACTGGCCGTAGTTCACGCCGTACTCGTCCGCGCCGAGGTGCCAGTAGGCGGCGGGGAAGAGCGGCAGGTACTCGGTGATCAGGTCCTTCATCAGCGTGTACGACGCCGGGTTGGACAGGTCGATGTCACCGGCGTCCGGCGTGGACCCGTCGGCGGCCCTGAGCTTCAGCTCGGGGTGCGCGGCCAGGATGGTGTCCATGTGCCCCGGCATGTCCAGCTCGGGCACGATCGTCACGTGGTACTTCGCCGCGAAGGCGATCAGATCGCTGATCTCCTGCTTGGTGTAGTGCTGGGCGGAGACGATCTCCGGGTGGGTGCTGCTCTCCAAGCGGTAGCCGAGGTTGTCGGACAGGTGCAGGTGCAGGTAGTTGAGCTTGAGGTACGCCATCTCCTTGACCTGGTCCTGCAACCAGCCCACCGAGTAGTACTTGCGCCCGACGTCGACCATCAGCCCGCGTTCCACCTTGGCCGACCAGTCGCGGGCGGAGCCGCCCGGTATCACCGGGCTCTGCTTGAGCAGTTGCAGGAGGGTGCGCGTTCCGTAGAACACCCCAGCATCGGCCTTCGCCTGGACGGTGATCGAGGAGCCGACGCTCAGGGTGTAGCCCTCGGTCCCCAGCCCGGGGTCGCTCGCGCCGAGCGTGAGCAGGATGTCGCCGGGCCCGACCGAGCCGGCGGCGGCCGTCACCTTCGGCACGCTCACCCCGGTCAGCTGCTGGATGTCGTCGGCGAAGAGCGCCGAGTCGGTTGCCAGTTGCGAGGCGTAGGCGCTGTCCACCACGATCCGCGTCGCGGTGCCGAACGAGTACGGCGTGCTGCCGGCCGTCCACTGCTGCAGCGCCGGAATCGTCTGCGGGGCCGAGGTCGCGGCCCGGGCCGGCGGTGGTGCGGTGAGGCCGGCGATCGTCGCCGAGGCCAGGCTCAGGACTGCGAGCAGTCCGAGCCGGTGCCAGGGGAGCTTCATGGATGGAACCCTTCTCGAGGGGAAGTGGACCATGTACGCGGCTGCCCGTCACGGCAGCGCAGAGGCTCCGCAGAGCCGCCGGACGTCCGATACGTGACGATGCAGGACCGGGGTGCCGCCGCAACGCCCGGCACGCCGGGGCGCCGTGCCGGAGCACGGCGACGCTGGGACCCCGGCGTGACCGGGCGGAGGGGCGGCGGAGCGGTCCGGACCCGCGCATTGGTCTGGACCATTACCTGTGTTGGTCTAGACCAATGTGGAAATCGGTCTAGACCACTTGAGGTGGGATCCTAGCAGTGGCCGCCCCCTTTCGGGTACCCGTCGAGTCGGTAACGTCCTTGTGAACAACCATTTCTGACGGATCGTCAGATCCGGGATCGACGTCAGGCCGGCAGTAGCTGCCAGTGCTGGCTGGTGCTGCCCGTGTCGGTCTGCTGCTGGATGCCCGCGCTGTCGGCGGTGGAGTCGCCCGCGACGCCGAGCACCTTGCCGCTGCGGACGCTGACCACCTTGACGTAGCCGCCGCCCGCGTCGGTGAGGGTCCACTGCTGATTGGTGCCGTGGGTCGGGGTCCACTGGATGACCGAGGCGCCGTCGGCGGTCGAGCCGCCGTTGACGTCCATGTCCAACGCCGAGTGGACGTTGGTGAGTTCGAAGCCGCCCGTGGTGACCGGGGTGAGCCGCCAGCGCTGGTTGTCCGAGGCGTGGTTCGCGTACTGGATCAGGGCCGTGCCGGTGGCGGTCGACGAGCCCGGCACGTCGATCACCTTGCCGCTGCGGCGGTTGACCAGTTGGAACACGTCGGCGGGGGCGAGGGTCACCGAGCCGCCGGCCGGGACGGTGACGGCCTGGCTCCAGGCGCCGGCCTTCACGGTGGTGGCGCCGCCGCGGACGCTGTGCAGGGTCAGCGTGGTGACCTTGCCGGCGCTCCACGCGAGGTCGACGGTGAAGCCGCCGCGCACGCCGACGCCCGTGATGCGGCCGGACGCGGCCCAGGCGGAGGGCATCGCGGGCAGCAGCTCCACCAGGCCGGGCCGGGAGTGGACCAGCATCTCGATCATGGCGGTGGGGGTGCCGAAGTTGGCGTCGATCTGGAAGACGCTGCCGCCGTACTGGTCGAACATGTTGATGCTGCTGCCGTTGTTGCCGTTCACCACGGGCTTCAGCACGGTGAGCACCAGCTGGTACGCCTTGTCGGCGTTCTTCAGCCGCGCCCAGCACAGCGCCCGCCAGGCGCAGGCCCAGCCGTAGCTCTCCATGCCGCGGGCGGTCAGCAGGTTGGTCGCTCCGGTGACGAGCGCGGCGGGGCTGGTGGCCGGGTCGATCCGGTCGCCGGGGAAGAGGCCGATCAGCGGCGAGAGGTGACGGTGCGTGGTCTCGCCGAGGTTGGCGTCGGTCATCCACTCCTCCACCCAGCCGGTGGTCGCGCTGACCCGCGGCAGGTAGAGGCGGGACTGGAGGTCGGCGACGGTGGCGGCGTAGGCCGCGTCCCGGCCGAGCGCGGCGGCCGCGGCGCGGTAGTTCCGGAAGAGCTGCCAGACCAGTTCCTGCGCGTAGGTGATGCCCAGCGCGTTGGTCGGGCCCTGCTCGGGCGACCAGTCGTGGTCGTCGACCAGCACCTGGGAGCTGGCCCCGGTGACCGGGTCGGTCACCGTGGTGGTGACGAGCCGGGCCTCCCAGAACTGGCAGGCGCCCTTGAGCAGGGGGTAGATCCGCGCCAGGTACGCCGGGTCGAGGGTGAACTCGTAGTGCTCGTACAGGGAGTTGCTGATCCAGGCGTTGCCGGCCGGATGCCACCACCAGCCGGAGCCGCCCCAGATGTTGGTGGAGATGGCCACCGTCCACCCGGCGATCTTCCCCGAGGTGTTGCGGAAGCCGTTGCGCGGGTCGTTGAACAGCGCCTGCGTGGTCGCCTGCCAGCCCGGGTACTGGGCGAGGCAGTAGTCGGCGAAGGCGTCGAAGCTGCCGGGCAGGCCGGCCCGGTCGGGCAGCCAGTAGTTCATCTGGACGTTGATGTCGGTGTGGTAGTCGCTCATCCAGTTCGGGCTGTTGGTGTCGATCCACAGGCCCTGGAGGTTGGTGGGCAGGCTGCTCCGCGAGCCGGTGATCGTCAGGTAGCGGCCGAACTGGAGGTAGGAGGCCTCCAGTTCGGGGTCGGGTGCGGAGCCCGCGGCGGCGCGGGCGGTGAGGCGGGACGCGGTGTCCATCGCACGCTGGGCGGCGGTGGAGGCGCCGAGGTCGACGGTCATCGTCTGCTGGAGCGACTGGTAGTCCGCGACGTGGGTGGCGAGCAGTGAGATGCCGGCGACCGGGGCGGCGGCCGCGGCCTTGCCGCGCGCGACGGTCAGCGGGTCGAGCGAGGCGTCCTGGTACCCGGTGGCGGAGTCGGTGGAGTAGTTGGTGCCGCCGCTGACCAGCAGCACCACCTCCTGGCAGCCCGTGAAGGTGACGCTCGCGCCGGACACGCCGACCGTGCCGGTGCCCGAGGCGGCCTTGGCGGTGGCGGCGTACCTGAGGCCGTTGGGCAGCGCGGCGGAGAAGGAGGCGGTGCCGGAGGCCGCGTCGGCGGTGACGCTCTCGCCGCGGGTGCCGGCGAGGGTGAGGTTGCCGGTGAAGGTGCCGCCGCCGCTCTGGCTGAGGCGGATCACCAGCAGGTCGTCGGGGTGGCTGACGAAGACCTCGCGGCGGTAGGTGACCCCGCCCAGCTGGTAGCTGGTGACCACCACGCCGTTGCTCAGGTCGAGCCGGCGCTGGTAGCCGGTGATCGCGCCGGCGGTGTGGGCCGGGATGTTCAGGTAGGCCTTGGCCAGCATCCCGAAGGTGCCGAAGTCCCCGCTGCCGTACGGGAATTGGCCGTCCGAGCCGAGCGAGGCGTTCGGCCCGCCGGTCCACAGGGTGGCATCGGCGAGGACGAGGGCGTCGTGCGAGGGGTCGCCGGTGGTCATCGCGCCGAGACGGCCGTTGCCCACCGGGAGGCCCTGCTTCATGACGGCCGCCTCGGTGGCGGGGGAGCCGTACCAGAGGGTCAGGGCCTGGGCGTCCGGCACCAGGGTGGGCGCGGGAGGCCGGACCACGTCCGCCTGCGCCGTGAAGGTCGGAAGGGAGGTGAGCGCGAGCGCGGCGCCGAGGCCGACGGCCGCGCGCAGCACCCCGCGACGGCTCGGCTGGTCGGTCGACGGGTGGTGACTGGTCATCAGGAGGTCCGTTCAGACGGGTGGGGGAGTGGGCTGCCGCCACGCGGTGGTGCCCCGCAGGGACTCGTCGTCGATGGTCGGAGCCGGTGAGCTTCGGTGCGCGCTCTCGCTGGCTGACCAGTCGTCATGTGGCTGAGCTCCGAGGCACTTTGCTCCGATGATTAGGAGCGTCGAGGCGGATGGCTCCCGAGGTTACGAGGGTGTGTCGACCCGTGGCAAGGTGTAGTCATCGGACGAATCTGCGGCGCGCCAGCTCTGGATGGAGTGATGGAGGGTGCGTCGATCTGCAACAGCCATGCGTGAACATGCTCGTTTGTACTGATTATCAATCATCTATTGACGGCTCGGCTAGCCTTCGCTGAACTTGGTGCCCGCCAACAGGCCCCCGCCATCGAGGAGTAGTGGCTCATGCGAAGCTCACCCCGCCCCGGACGCCTTCGGCCGCTCGCCGGGCCGGCAACCGCGCTGCTCGCCCTGTCCGCCTCGTTGCTTGCGCCGGCCGCGCACGCATCCCCGACCGCGACCAGTCCGAACGGGAACTCCCTGGCGGTCACGCCGCCGATGGGATTCAACAACTGGGCCCGGTTCGGCTGCGGCACCGACAACCCGAACACCGGCGACGTCGGCCCGACCGAGGCGCTGATCCTGGCCCAGGCGAGCGCGCTGGTGAACTCGGGCCTGCGGGACCGGGGCTACACCACCGTCACCGTCGACGACTGCTGGATGTCCCCCTCCCGCGACGGCAGCGGCAACCTGGTCGCCGACAGCGCCAGGTTCCCGCACGGCATGGCCTACATCGGCACCCAACTACACAACCAGGGAATGAAGTTCGGCATCTACGAGGACATCGGCAGCTCGACCTGCGGCGGCTTCCCCGGCAGCTGGAACCACTTCCAGGCCGACGCCGACCTGTTCGCCTCCTGGGGCGTGGACTACGTCAAGATGGACGGCTGCAACATGCCGGCGGCGTCGAACAGCGCCACCGGGTACATCAACGCCTACACCGCCTTCGGCGCGGCGATGAAGAACAACGCCGCCAAGCGGGACATGGTGTTCTCCGAGTCCTCGCCGGCGTACTCCTACATCGGCGCCACGCACCTGAGCGACTGGTACGCGGTGATCGACGCCGCCAGCCGGACCGGACAGCTGTGGCGCGAGGGCAACGACGTGATCATGCACAACCTGGCCGGCTCGGCCTGGGACAGGTCCGGCAACGGCAGCGGGATCATGACCCAGTACGGCTACAACTGGCCGCTGTCGCGCTACTCCGGACCGGGCAGCTGGAACGACCCCGACTTCCTGATCACCGGCGACCACGGGCTGACCGATGACGAATCGCGCACCCAGATGGCGCTCTGGTCGATGATGTCCGCCCCCCTGATCATGAGCGTGGACGTCACCGCACTGTCCGGCGCCTCGCTGGCCACCCTGAAGAACAGCGACGTCATCGCGATCGACCAGGACGGCCTCGGCAAGCAGGCCGGCATGGTCGGCCAGAACGGCACGATCGACATCCTGGCCAAGCCGCTGGCCGGCGGGGACCGCGCGGTCGCACTGCTCAACCGCGGCACGACCGCGACCACCGCCTCCACCACGCTGGCCGCCGCCGGATTCCTCGGAAGCGGATGCACGGCGTCGGTCAAGGACCTGTGGGCGGGATCGACCAGCACCAGCACCGGCACGATCAGCACCACCGTCGCGGCGCACGCGACCGCGATCCTCCGGATCCACCCGGTCTCCGGCTGCACCGGCACCCAGCCCACCGGACAGATCACCGGCAGCGCCGGCACCGGCTACTCCGGCACCGCCGGCAAGTGCCTCGACGACTCCGGCTCGGGCACCGGCGCGGGCAACCCGATCATCCTCTTCCACTGCACCGCCGGCGCGAACCAGCGCTGGACGCTGCCCGGCGACGGCACCGTACAGACCCTGGGCAGGTGCCTGGACGCGGTCCACCAGACCGGCGACAGCCGGTACGTCGGCTACTGGGCCAAGCTCAACCCCTGCGACGGCCGGGCCACCGAGCGCTGGACCTACCAGCGCAACGGCTTCCTGAAGAACGACTCCCTCGGCTACTGCCTCGACGACTACGCGTCCCAGACCGCGGACCTCACCCCGATCATCGTCGACACCTGCGCCAACTCCGAGGCGAACCAGCCGAACCAGGTGTGGGCGCTGCCCAGCTGACCCCGATTCAGACCGGTCCGCCCCGGCCAGGAGTGAACCTCTACCGCCTTACGGAAGGGTCCACTTCTGGTTGGCGCCGCCGTTGCAGTCCCAGATGACCAGCTGGGTTCCGTTGGTGGTGCTGGCTCCGGGGTCGTCGAGGCAGCGGCCGGACTGACTGCTCTTCAGCGAGCCGTCGGACTGCGGGGTCCACTGCTGGTTGGTGCCGCCGTTGCAGTCCCAGAGCTCGACCAGGGCGCCGTTGGCGGTGGCCTGGTTGGTGACGTCCATGCACTTGCCGTTGATCCGCAGGGTGTTGCCGACGACGGTCCAGGTCTGGGCGGCGCCGCCGTTGCAGTCCCAGAGCTGGACCTTGGTCCCGTTCGCACTGCCGTTGCCGTTGTCGTCCGCGCACTTGCCGGCCACGCCGGAGGTGACCGGACCGGTGTGGGCCGAGGGGGTGCCGGGCTTGAGGGAGAAGTTGTCGAACTGGTCGGTCTGGAATCCGACGACGCCCAGACCGGCCTGGCCCCGCGGATACGAGGAGTCCGTGGCGCTGCCCAGCGTCACCCCGTCGACCGCGGCGGAGAGGGTCGAGTCCTGCATCGTCAGGGCGACGGTGTGCCAGCGGTTCGTGCCGAGCGCCGTGGTCGTCCCGCTGGCCAGGGTGGTGAAGGTCCACGAGGTGTCGCTCTTGAGGATGGACCAGGCACCGGTGTCGGAGACGCGCAGGTGGTAGGCGTTCAGGCCGTTGTCGTTGCGGCCCTGCTGGTTGACGCGGCCCAGGACCTCGATGCTTCCCGGCTGCTTGAGCAGGGTGTCGACGGAGGCCGTGTAGTTGTCCCACGAGCCGTCACCCATCATCGTGTACGGCGTGTTGAAGGACTCGTCGGTCCAGCGGATCGGCTTCGTGGCGGCCATCTGCTGCAGGCAGGTACCGGTGCGGCCGCCGCCGCAGGGCAGGGTCTGGAAGGCACCGTTCATGTCGGCGAAGTACTTCGGGGAGGTGCTGGCGGCCGGCGTCTCGAAGGTGTCCGCGTAGGGCAGCGCCAGTGCGGCCGGGGCGGGCGGCGTCGCGCTGCCCTTGCCCTGCCCGGTGGTGGTGGTGACGGTGTAGACGTAGCCGGGCTGGAGCGTCAGGGTGTAGGCACCGCCGGTCGGCATGAGGTCCTGGATGTGCGCGAAGTGGTCCGCGGAGTTGGCGGACTTCACGTTCGTGGCCCAGACGTGCACCTGGCCGGTGGACAGGCCGCCCGTGACGGTGAGGGTCGCGGTCTGCGCGGCCGTGGCGTCCATCGTCTCGATGACCGTGCTGTAGTCGGAGTTGTTCGTCGACTTGAGGGTCACGTAGCTGCCGTTGGCGCGGGCGCCGCCGAGGTATCCGCTCGCGCTGTCGACGTAGTGCCAGCCGGGCTGGGTGAACTGGGTGGTGTGCGCGGTGACCCAGGTGGTCTTCCCGATGCTGTAGTTGCCCGACCACGGCTGGTTCGCGACCGACATCCCGTCGGTCGAGAAGAAGAGGTTGGGGTACAGGGCGGCGATGACCGGCCAGTTGATGTACGAGGTCATCCTGCCGTCGAGGTAGCCGCGGTTGATCCCGCGGGCGGTCGCGGGCGCTCCGGCGTCGGCGTCCTGCGAGCCGTTCTCGCTGGCCCACAGCGGCTTGCCGAGGCTCTGCGCGTTCGCCGTGCTGTTGCACGTGGTCTCGCTGCTGAGGTAGCCGCACGGGTAGTGCACCCCGACGACGTCGACCGCGTTGCGGAACGCCGGGTCGCTCACCATCGCGTCGGCGACGGCCCAGTCGCTGTCCGCGGCGACCACCTTGACGGCGGCGTGGCCGTTGGCGTTCAGCGCGGCCCGCAGGTTCTCGTACCAGGTCTTGTCGTAGCCGCGCTCGTTCCAGCCGCCGAGGTAGTCGATGGTCAGGTTGTGCTGCGCCGCGCAGCCCAGCCACGAGTTGAGGTAGTCGATCATGTCGGTGGACCAGAAGTTCCCGCCGCCGATCCAGCCCGGCGCGCCCCAGGCCAGCGCGGAGAGCTTGATGTTGGGATTGCGGGCCTTGGCCTGCTCGGCCAGCCACCACTCGTAGCCCTGGTTGCAGTCGACGGCGCCCTTGGTGTGCTCGTGGCTGGCCTCGGCGCCGTCGGTGGAGTTGGTGTCGCCGCCGATCTCGATCTTCAGGACCTGGAGCGCGGCGCCGTAGCCGGGCTTGAACAGGTAGTCCAGCAACTGGCTGCGCTGCGGCTCGGGATAGTCGATCAGCAGCCGGGAGTTGCCGCCGCCGCCGGAGATCGCCCCGACACCGTCGAAGGTCAGGCCGGGCTTGGTGCCGTCGACGGTGATCGCGGTGGAGGTCGCGGCGGTGGCGGCCTGCGCAGGCGCCGCCAGGCCGATGCCGACCAGGCTCGCGAGCATCGCCAGGGCCGCTCCGGCCGCGGCTCCGCGGCGGGGAGCCCGCCTTTGCCGGTACGTGAACATGAACCGTCGTCCCTTCGGTGGTCCCGGCCCCCTCGCCGGGGCTGCGGCCATCGGGGGTGGGAGGCCGGTCGCCGCGTGCGAGGTTGATCGGTGTTGGTGGATTGAGTCGGAGCGTGACTGTAGAGGGGGCCTGACTGTGCGTCAATGGGGTGAACAGGGTGGGATGTTGGTGGTTTTCGAGCGATGTGGCAGTGCGTGTGCCCAGTGGATCAACTGGTCACCACCGATGCAATGACCGTTGACGTGTCTCGAGGTGGCCGGGCGCCAGCGGCCCGGGGCCTGGTCGATCACCCAGGGAACGGTCCGCAGATCTGTGTGCGGCACCAGGCGCGAGGGGTGTCGGTCCGCTGCTTCAATCGGGCCCGTTCCCGGGCTCACGGTTCCGGCCGGCTTCGGTCGGTACTCGTGGCTGCCCGCGTCGATCTCTCGGAAGGACGGATGCGGTGGCATTCAAGGCTCTGCGGCCCGTGGTCGCAGGAAAGGCGCTGGCGGTGGGCGCCGCGCTGGTGGTCGTGGCGGCGTCGGGAACGGCGTACGCCAACACCGTGGGTGTCACGGTGCGGACGCCCGGGGCGACGCCCGGGCCGGGAAGCGCGAACTCCTCGGTGTCCACGAGTGCGCACTGCACCGGCGGGCTGGTCTCCGGTGGCGGGATCAACCAGGCCATCGGCAGCGGCGCGGGGGTGAACGGCAATCACGTGATGGGCAGTGAGTCGACCGAGTACACCGGGTCGACCGGGGCGGTCGGCACCGACGTGACCTACTGGATCGCGAAGTGCGCGAGCGGCGGGCAGGTCAACTCCTCGTTCTCCACGACCCCGTACGCCATGTGCTTCACCAGCAGCCTGATCGCCCACACCCAGGTGGTGATGAACAAGGCCAACACGCCGACCTCCGCCACCACGGTGGGCATCGTGACCGCGACCTGCCCGGCCAACACGGTGCTGCTCGGTGGCGGGGCCCTGCTCGCGCCGGGCACCGTCGGCACGCTCAAGCCGGTCGCGTCCTTCCCGAGCTTCGACGACGCCGCCCACGACCACGGCCGGAAGGCGGCCGCCGACGGCGAGACCAACCCCGACTCGTGGACCGCCGTCGGCGGGATCGGCGGCGGACGGGACGCCGGCAACACCACCTACGCGTACGCGATCTGCAGCGGCGAGGGCGTCAACGTCCGGAACATCGGCACCACCGTCCGCTACCGCGAATCAGCGGTCCCGAGACCGCGGGCACCCACCAGACGGCGACCGTCGGCTGCGCCGAACCCGACGGCGGGCACCGGCACGAGGTGCTGGTCAGCGGTGGCGCCGCGGCCAGCGGCGGGCAGGTGACGACGGCGGGCTTCACCAAGGCGGGCTCCCAGGGCACCCACCTCACCGGGAGCTACCCCAGCGACGCCGACGGCACCCCGGTCGGCGACCGCACCGCGACGCCCGCGTACTGGACGGCCGACATCCACGTCGGCGGTTCGCCCTCGCCGCACACCTTCTCCGACGTCTGGGCGCTCTGCCTGGACCTCGACCGCAGCGGAGCGCCGTGACCCGGCGGTAGTCGCACGGGGCCACCGACCCCAGGGGTGATGATTCGTCACCCTTGGGTCGGTGGCCGGTGGTGGGGGCCGTCAGGCCGGCACCTGGAGGCGGGTCCAGCTGGAGGGGCCGGGCATGCCGTCCGCGTCGCCGCCGGAGAATCCCAGGGAGCGCTGGAAGGCGGCGTAGGAGTTCTGGTCGGCTGGGCCCCAGTCGGGCCCGGGTCCGACCTGGTAGCGGGAGCAGCCCACCGAGACCAGCCGCTGTCCCATCCGGGTGATGATGTCGGAGTGCTGGCCGACGTGGAAGAACTCCGTTCCGGGGAACGGCTGCAGGCCGTTGCCACCGCCGCCGGCGGCCGGGCTCCCGGCCCCGGCGGCAGTGCCGCCCCAGGCCGGGTCCGCGGAGACGATGCCCTCGGCGTACTTCGGGTAGCCGTACGCGTAGACGCCGGAACTCTCGTTCCCGAACCGGGACCGGGTCTTGGCGTAGCAGCCGTCGCCCTCGCTGCCGCCGGTGATGTTGGTGTTGAACTCGACGGTCTGGATGGACGAGGAGTCGTAGCCCACGACGAAGCCGGTGTGGGCACCGCCGCGCGGGTACTCGGCCGAGGAGACGAAGAACTGCGCCCCGACGGCCGGGAACTCCGAGGACCGGCTCCACGACTGGTAGGTGCTCAGCGAGTCGTAGCAGGACTCCGACTTCGGTATCAGCGAGTCCAGGCCCTCCAGGCGGAAGCACACCCAGAAGCCGATGTCGCACCAGGCGACCCGGTCCGGCTCACCGTAGATCTCGGAGAAGTTGACGCCGTAGATGTTGCGGATGTCGTTGTTCCATTCGTTGTTGGAGAAACCCTCCTGGGCGCCGATGAAGGACTGGAACCTGCGCGTGACTTGCTCGACTTGACTCATGGCGTGCCTCGGTCGGTCAGTACGGGAAGGGCGGGCGGTGGGGATCCGCCTGCTGGACCTTGGCGGCGAGGTTGTGCCCGTCGCGGGCGACGCCGTAGGTGTCCATGACGTAGTTCATCGACGCGGCGATGTTCGCGACACCGTCGTAGATGTGGTTCGCGGTGCCCGACTCGTGGAAGTGGGCGAAGGTCGGCGGAATGCACTGCACGACCCCGCGGGAGCAGTACAGCGGATAGCCGTCCGACTGGATCGGGCCGTGCGCGTTGCGGTCGTTGCTGTTGACCGCGTCGAAGTCGTAGCCCGACTCCCGCGAGGCGATGGTCATGTAGCCGGGCAGCCACCAGGTGAGCGGCACGTCCATGTGCTGGCACACCTGCTGGATGGCGACGCTGGTGCTGCCGTCCGGCACCCGGTCGAAGACCACGTCCGACAGCCCGATCCCGCGCGACGGCGGGCCGTTGTCACCGTCGACGACCGAGAACAGGCCGCTCTCGTGGCCGAGCCGGGTCAGGGACGTGGCTCCGGGAACGCCGTCCGCGTCCGCGCCGGAGTAGCCGTAGGACTGCTGGAGACGCCGGTAGGCGCCAAGGGTCAGGGTGCCGAACGAGCCGTCCACGTAAGCCCGGTCCAGTAACCCCTTGTCGGCCAGTGCCTCCTCGACCGGCCGCACATCCTCCGGGAACAACGCGGCCCCCTGCGGGGCGGGTGGATCGGCCGCGGCTGCTCTGACCACATGTGAGACGTTCACCTGTGCCATGTCATCACCTTCTCGGGATCACCCTCCCTCCACCGTACGACCGGGTTGACCAGGTCCGATATCGGAGGGGCGAGCGTGCGGAGAGAGGCTGTGGTGCGCCCGGTGGTACGAGGGGCGCGAGCGGCCGCGGCGGGCCAGAGGGGGCACGGAGGCGAAGAAAACTCCGCCCCGGCGGAGCGGCCGGGGCGGAGGCGGGCGGAGCGGGGATCAGGCGGCGGCGGGGGCCGGCAGGTCGATGCCGCGGGTGGTGACCAGGTGGGCGGTGCCGTCGACCAGCCGGTAGGAGAGGCCGACGACGGCGGCGCGGCCCTCGGACACGGCGTCGGCGAGCACCCGGGAACGGTCCATCAGCAGGTCGACGGTGTGCCGTATGTGCTCGTGGATGAAGGCCGAGTCCTCGGTGTGCCCGGCGGCGCGGGCGGCCAGCACGCTCGGGGTCACGCGCTCGATCACGTCGCGGACGAAGCCCTCCGCGGTGGTGCCGTCCGCGACGGCCTCGCGGGTGGCCGCCACGGCGCCGCAGGAGTCGTGCCCGAGCACGACCACCAGCGGGCTGCCCAGCACGCTCACGCCGTACTCGATGCTGCCGAGCACCTCGGAGCCGACCACGTGGCCCGCGGTGCGGACCACGAACAGGTCGCCCAGCCCGCGGTCGAAGATGATCTCGGCGGCCAGCCGGGAGTCCGAGCAGCCGAACAGCACCGCGAACGGAGTCTGCGACGGAGCGGTCTGTGCCCGCCGGGCGGCGTCCTGGTTCGGGTGGTCCGGGGACCCATCGACGAACCGCCGGTTGCCGGCCAGCAGCATCTCGAACGCGTCCAGGGGGGTGAGGGGCGCGGCGTCAGTCATGCCCGCAGACTACGTGCCACGTGTTACGGGGGCGCGTCCGGGCCATCCCCTGGACCGGGGGACACCGAAGAGGACGCGGAAGGTGACCGCCCGGTCGCGTGAGGTGACGGAGCGTCGGGATCGGTCGCGGGGGAGGAGACGGGCCTCGCGGGTGCCGACGGGGGTGAACAGCACGCGCGAGGCCCGTGACGGCCGGGCGCTGCTCCCCCGGCCGGGTCCCGGATGCCACAGAGTACTGGTGCCGGATCAGTTGCCCCAGTAGGCGCGGACGGTGAGTCGGGAAAGATACGGCAGAAATACGGGTGCACCGGCCGGAGCGGTCGTGATAGATCAACTTCGTGCCCATGACACTCGAGTTCTCCGACCACCTGCGGCTGATCGACGAGCGGTCGACCGCGTTCCGCGCGGCGGCCCGCTCCGCTTCCGACCTCGACCTGCCGGTGCCGAGCTGCCCGGACTGGACGCTGCTGGACCTGGTCCGCCACCTGGGCGGGGTGCAGCGCGCCTGGTCCGCGATCGTCGCCGTCGGCCCCGCCGACGCCCGCCCGGTCGGCACCACGGCGGAGTTCGCCGAAGGCGCCCCCCGGGAACTCGACGCGCTGCTGGAGTGGTCGGCCGAGTCCACCCGCCTGCTGCTGGACGCACTGCGCGAGGTCGGCCCCGAGCGCGGCTGCTGGACGTGGTGGGGAGACTCGCAGTCGCCGCAGACCGTCGGCGCGGTCGCCCGCCACCAGGTCCAGGAAGCCACGGTGCACACCTACGACGCCCAGCTCGCCGGCGGCGCGCCCGAGCCGCTGCCCGAGGAGCCGGCCCTCGACGGCGTCGACGAGTTCCTCACCACCTGCTGCGCCACGGACAGCCCCTGGCCGCACGAGGACGCGACCGTCGACTACCGGGCCACCGAGGGCGGCGCCTGGCGCCTGACGCTCACCGCGCAGGGCTGCCGCGTCACACCGGCCCCCGCCGCGGGCGAGCCGGGCGACAAGGCCGACGTCTCCGCCTGGGCCTCCGCCGGCGAGCTGGTCCTGATGCTGTACGGGCGCCTGGAGATCGACGAGGTGGCCGCCGACGGCGACCGGCACGTCATCGAGCAGCTCCGCGACTGGGAGCCGTAAGCAACACGCCCTGGCCGGCCGGGCCGCGGGTCAGTACCGGACGGGCAGTTCCAGGAGGCCGCGGGCGCGTAGGGCCGGGCGGTGGCGGAGGTGGTCGGTGGGGGCGTCGAGGGCGAGGGCGGGGAAGCGGCGCAGCAGTGCGGTCAGGGCGAGTTCGGTCTCCAGCCGGGCGAGCGGTGCGCCGAGGCAGTAGTGGATGCCGTGGCCGAGCGCCAGGTGGCCGCCGTCGCGGCGGTGCAGGTCGAGCCGGTCCGGGTCGGCGAACCGCTCGGGATCGCGGTTGGCCGAGGCGAGGGCGAGCAGCACCGTCTCCCCGGCCGGGACGGTGACCCCGCCGATCGTGACGTCCTCGCGCGGGAAGCGCCGGATGGCCAGCGGGGCGGGACCGTCGAAGCGGGCCAACTCCTCGACGGCGCCGCCGATCAGCCCTGGTTCGCGGCGCAGGGCGGCGAGTTGGCCGGGATGGGTGAGCAGCGCCAGGACGGCGTTCGCGATCAGGTGGACGGTGTTCTCGTAGCCCGCGAACAGGATCAGGAAGGCGAGCGAAGTGAGTTCGTCCGCGCTGAGCCGGTCCCCTTCCTCGTGTGCGGCGATCAGGTCGGAGAGCAGGTCGTCGGAGGGCCGGCCGCGCTTGTGCTCGATCAGCCCGGTGAAGAAGCCGAGCATCGCGCCGACGGCCGCCTTCGCGTCCTGCGGGCGGGCCGGGTCGGGGGTGACGAGGGTGTCGGTCCAGGCGCGGAAGTCGTGCCGGTCGTCCTCGGGCACGCCGAGCAGGTCGGAGATGACGGTGATGGGCAGCGGCGCGGCGTAGGCGGCGACGAGGTCGGCGCGGCCGAGCGGTTCCATCGCGTCGAGGAGCTGTTCGGCGACCCGCTCGATCGGGCCGCGCAGTGCGGCGACCCGGCGCGCGGTGAAGGCCTGCGCGACCAGCCGGCGGATGCGGGTGTGGTCCGGCGGGTCCATGTTGAGCAGGTTGGCGTCGAGCGCGGGCGGCAGTCTGAAGCCCAGGTAGTTGCCGGGTGCGGCGTGTGTCCGGTCGAGCGAGAGGCGGGGGTCGGCCAGGCCCTGGCGGACGTCCGCGTAGCGGGTCACCAGCCACACCGGCAGCCCGTCCGGCCCGGTCACGCGGTGCACGGGCCCGTCCGCGCGGAGCGCGGCGTATCCGGCGTAGGGGTCGGCGATCAGGGACAGGACGGTCGGGTCGGCTGAGGTCACGCGCCCACCCTACGGGGAGCCGGCCGGCTCGCTCCGAGCGGTGCGGTCACCGCTGATCCGGCGTCAGTCCCGGTAGAGGACGGCCATGGTGGCGGTGAGGGTCGCGGCGGCGACCAGGGCCCAGGTGGTCTGGTGGTGCAGGACCAGGACGGCGCCCGGGGCGGCGCCGGCCACCATGGTCAGGGCGGAGAGGACGCGGCGGCGCTGGCGGGGCGCGCTGCCGCCGGCGGGGCGGGAGTCGGAGGCCAGGCCGGTCAGGGTCATGGTGAGGACGGTGGTGGTCAGGTCCGGGACGCCGAAGCTGCGGACCGTGCCGTTGCGCATTCCCATGGCCAGGGCGAGCAGCCCGATCACCGGGTACTGGACGGCGCCGTGGGTGCCCCAGACCGCCACCACCACGGCGGCGAGCACGTGCAGGGCGGTCTCCGTGAGCAGCGCGGGCCGCAGCCGGTGCCGGGGGAGCCGGCCCGCGCACACCGCGCCGAGCAGGAACGCGCCCAGCGAGGTGGCCGAGCCGAGCACCGAGAAGCCGGGTGCGCCGGCCAGCGCGAAGCCGATCACCACCACGTTGCCGGTCATGTTGGCGGCGAAGACGTGGCCGAGGCCGAGGTAGCTGACCGCGTCGATCAGTCCGCTGACCACGGTGAGCCCGAACAGCACGAGCGCCAGCGGGTCGGAGTCGCGTACGGCGGTGCCGGTGGGCCGCGGCGGCGGGGCGGGCTGCTCGGCGGACGCGGTCACGGGACTCTCCTCGGGCGAGGTCGCTCTCGACGGTACGTCACCCAAGTGTTCAGCAAAGTGTTCTGATCATGTGACAGATTCGGTGGCGGGTCGTGATCCGGAGTAGCTTGTCCGTTCGAGCACCGACAGGCGAGCGTGAACAACGGGGGAACGGCCATGAGCGAGCTCGACGACGCGCGGGAAACCGCCACCGCACCGCGGTTCGACGCGCCGCGGCCCGATGCGGCGGAACCCGCACCGCCCGGGGGACGGGCCGCGGCCCGGCGCGCGGCCAAGGGCGGCGGCCGCCGACGCAGAGCGCCGAAACAGGGCCTGCGGCGGTGGGCGAAACCGCTCGCCGTCACCACCGGCGTCGCCGTCGTGGTGACGGCCGGCGCGGGCTACCTCTACTACCGGCACCTGAACGGCAACATCCAGGCCGGCACCCGCAACCTCGGCGACGAGCAGGGCAACAAGACCGCCCCCGACGCCAAGGGCCGCACCCCGCTGAACATCCTGCTGCTGGGCACCGACAGCCGGGCCAGCAAGGAGAACGTCGACCTGGGCGGCTCCGCCGACGAGGCCGGCCGCCCCGGCCTGGCGGACGTCCAGATGCTGCTGCACGTCTCCGCGGACCGCAGTAACGCCTCGCTGGTCTCGATACCCCGGGACACCATGGTCACCGTCCCCACCTGCAAGGACGGCACGAAGACCTACCCCGCCACCCCGCACACCGCGATCAACGAGGCCCTCGCCCGCAGCGGCCCCGGCTGCGTCCTCGCCACCTGGACCTCGCTCACCGGCCTGTACATCGACCACTACATGATGGTCGACTTCAGCGGCGTGGTCCGGATCGCCGACGCCATCGGCGGCGTCCCCGTCTGCGTCACCATGAACATGTACGACCGCTACCAGCCCGGCGTCGGCGGCACCGGCCTCAAGGTGCCCAAGGGCACCCACAACGTGATGGGCGAGGACGCCCTCAAGTGGCTGCGCACCCGCGACGCCTGGGGCTCCGACATCGGCCGGACCAAGGCCCAGCACCTCTACCTCAGCTCGATGATCCGTCAACTGCGGGGCAGCGGACGCCTGGACAGCCCCACCGAGCTGATGAAGCTCGCCGACGCCGCCACCAAGTCGCTGGCCGTCGACACCGCGATCGCCGACCTGATGAAGCTGTACAACCTCGCCGAGGA